>JAGXAD010000104.1 GCA_018971745.1 Patescibacteria group bacterium | reverse complement strand
ATTACCTTTTTCACGCTTTGGTTACAGCAGTGGAAGAGCTTAAGAGACGAGTTCATGGATCAACAATGACGCATATCACGAAACCTGTATTTAATAGAGTGACTATTGGTGTACCGCCTCTTGAAACTCAAAAACAAATCGTTGCCAAACTTTCCGCGGTTCAAAATTATAAAAAACAGCTGCTCGAGCAAAAATCAAAACTCAAAGAGCTTTTTGATTCCGCTTTAGCAAAATCAATGACAAACAAATAACATCCTTACAAACTTAAGAATGTTGGTATGTTATTTACAGATTAAAAAAATTGATGAGAATAAATAATTTTTTCAAATTGGTCATTGCGGTTGCGGTGTCGGAAGCAGCCGGTGTAATCGGTTCGTTTTTTACGATCTCGGCAATTCCAGCTTGGTATGCGGGATTGATAAAACCGGCGCTGAATCCGCCCGCGCGGGTATTCGGCCCAGTGTGGACGGCACTTTACGCATTCATAGGTGTTTCGTTTTTTCTTGTATGGAAACAACAGTCCAACATTCTTGAGAATGTGAGAATGTTGCGGACATGGAAAATCGGCGCCGCGGCTTTTTTTACGCAACTTTTCTTAAACGCCGTTTGGTCAATCATTTTCTTTGGCCTGCAAAGTCCGGGCTGGGCTTTTGTTGATATCGCGCTGCTTTGGCTCGCTATCATTTGGACAATGGTTATGTTTTACAAAATTTCGCGTCCCGCGGCGTATTTGCTCATACCGTATTTTCTCTGGGTCAGTTTTGCGGCATATCTTAATTTTTCAATTTGGATGCTTAATTAAAAAAATCACTTCGGCTGAGGTCGGAGCGATTTTTTAAGTTTTTACGTTAAAACACAAATTGCCGCGTTCGCCGGCGTGCGGATACAATGTCGCATATTTTCATCAGTGCATTACTTTTTTGAGATTTGTTGCCAGAGCCAGATGCCGGCAAGAATCAAATCAACAATGATCACGAGCCCCGTGATCAGGCTGAATGACCCGATGATGCCGTTCATCATGCCCCAGTCGTTACCGTAATAACCCATCATAACGCAATCATAGCATTTTTCGGAATTTATGGTAAGATAAAGAAAAAACAATATGTCTCAGCTCACAGATGAAAATGCGATAAACGGATTTTACGGCCTTGGGATTGCCCCCGGGCTTCTTGAAATTTTGGCGCGTTTGCGCTATACGACGCCGACCCCCATTCAGCATCACGCGATTCCTCCGGCAATGGAGGGGAAGGATGTGGTGGGCGTGGCGCAGACCGGCACCGGCAAAACTTTGGCGTTTGGTATTCCGATGTTGCAGATTCTGGCGCGGGAAAAAGGCGGCAAGGGATTGATATTGCTTCCGACGCGCGAGCTTGCCTTGCAGGTTGAAGAAGAACTGCACAAAATCGGGCGGCCGCTTGGTTTGAAAACCGCCGTGTTAATCGGCGGGATTTCAATGAGGCCGCAATTGCAATCAATCGCGAGAAACCCTCATATCATTATCGCAACGCCCGGCCGTCTGATTGACCACCTGGAACAAAAAACCGTTTTGCTTGATTCGGTAAAAATTCTCGTGCTTGACGAGGCGGACCGTATGCTTGACATGGGGTTTGAGCCGCAAATCAGAAAAATTTTTTCGCATTTGCCAAAAAGCCGCCAGACCATGCTTTTTTCCGCGACCATTCCTCCGGAAATCATGGCGATTGCGTCGCGCTACATGAAACTGCCGGTGCGGATTGAAGTCGCGCTTTCCGGCACGACCGCCGAGAAAGTATCGCAGGAAATTTTCATCGTGCGGCGCGAAGCAAAACTGGGGCTTCTGCGAAGCATCCTTCGCCAATACAACGGCTCCACTTTGGTGTTTACGCGCACAAAATACGGCGCCAAAAAAGTAACGCGCGCGGTGTGCGATATGGGGCATCGCGCCGCGGAAATTCACGGGAACCGGACGCTTGTCCAGAGGCGGGACGCGCTTGACGGATTCAAGTCCGGGAAATACCGCGTGCTTGTCGCAACCGACATTGCGTCGCGCGGGATTGACGTGCGCGGGATTGAACTGGTGCTGAATTTTGATTTGCCGTCAAAAACCGAAGATTACGTGCACCGCATCGGCCGCACCGGACGGGCCGGAGCCGAGGGGCACGCCATATCGTTTGCCCTGCCGGAAGAGCATCACGAGATTCGTTCCATTGAACGGCTGATCCGGCAGACCATTCGCGTATCGCTTCCTCCGGGCGCGTCCCCGATGGATGCGGTTCCGTCCGTGATTGGTCCGTATGCGGAGGCCGCGCGAAAAAGAGGGCGCGGAAGCGGACCTCGGCCGTCATTCAGCCGCGGGTATCATCGCCGTCCGCGAAGCCGCCGTTGAAAATAATATGCCGATATTTGCAACAATATGAAAAACAATATATTAAAAAACGCATTTTTCAACGCATCGGCAACGGCTTTGTATATTGCTGCGGTTGCGTCGTTTCTATTTTATGTGCCCAAATTTTTCGGGCACCGAACGGACATTATGCTTGTTCCCATGGTCATGCTTTCACTTTTTGTTTTTTCGGCGGCGCTTACCGGTTCGCTGATTTTCGGCAAACCGATACTTTGGTATTTGGAAGGCAAAAAACAGGAAGCGATTTCGCTGCTCGTTGTAACGCTTGGAATTTTTTTGGCAATTACCGTCGCGGCATTTTTTGCGCTTTTCGTCTATTATTATGCGACAAGATAAATGTCATCATCAAAAACAAACATTGCGGTATTCGGAGGCGGATGCTTTTGGTGCACCGAGGCCGTGTTTAACATGCTGAAAGGCGTTATTTCCGTAACGCCGGGATACGCGGGCGGCAACAAAGAAAATCCAACCTATGAAGAAGTTTCAGGCGGTGCGACCGGACACGCCGAAGTGATTCGCATTGAATATGACCCGGAAAAAATTTCGTTCCGCGATTTGCTTACCGTGTTTTTTGCGACGCATGACCCTACGACCCAAAACCGGCAGGGGAGCGACATCGGGCCGCAATATCGTTCCGTGATTTTATACGCAAACGAAGCGGATAAAACCGAAGCCGAGAAATTTATCAAAGCATTGAATGCGTCGCATCCGGCCGGCGCGCCTGTCGTGACTGAAATAAA
>JAGXAD010000103.1 GCA_018971745.1 Patescibacteria group bacterium | reverse complement strand
TGCATAGTTTTTTAAATTTTTCGGAACAATCGGATTAGGTACATGCGTTACGGAAGTAAACAGCTGCTATAATCTTCTTGCTTTGAGCCCGAACAGTCCCTGGCTTTCATATTCAGGTTCATTGGAAAGAATCGGAATAAATCCGTCGGCGTGCATCTGAAAGGTTTTGTAATCGCCTGGCTCTTTAATTTCGTCATACGCCTCGTATAAAACAACCGGGTATTCTTTTTCACCTAAAACATTTCGCACGACACCCAAGGTTGTCTGGTAACTACTCCGATTTTTATGTGTCCCTGCTTCAACTGAAATGCCGCTTCTATGATTTATGAGCGCATGGCCATTTTTTATGTTGTGCCGCATGATAACGACTCGCTCAATACCAGTGCGCCCGGCAAGAGGAAGCATTTTCTCATCAACGACTATCACGAAAGGTTGCGCATCACTTGCGGTCGTATGAAAATCTACCACAAGCGCGCCTCCACTAATTTCATTAAGAATTTCTTTGGCTCTGACGCATTCATAATCTTTATGATCAACCCCAAAGGAAGCATTAAGATCTTTTTTTGTATATCTCGTATTTTTCTCGTAGGCTCTTGGATTGCCCAGAATAAATCGTATGCCATTTTCCGTAAGCGCCTCAACCGGCATCCGTTCATTACCATGCAACCCTGCAACAAAAATTATTTTTTGTTTAGACAATGTGTTCATTAATAAGTTCTTGGATTATGACGATAAAAAAATATACCTTTCGGAGACGGGAGGATTCGAACCTCCGATACCTTTGCAGGTATAGCGGTTTTCGAAACCGCCCCATTCAACCGCTCTGGCACGTCTCCAAATCATTAACGATATATTGAATGGTCTCCCACGGAATGAAACCATACCGTACGCTTATCAGCAAATTCAAAAATAATGCGGTATTTTTGATCAAGCCAAAACGCCCAATATCCTTTCAAGCGCCCGCTTAATTTATGCGCATCCAGCTTCCGATCAAACGGATTATTGCGAAACACAATTTCTTTTTCCTCGGCAATCATTTTAATGTTACGCGGCAATTTTTTATATTCCCGATCAAATTTTGTTGAATAAAAAATGCGCATGAGGATAAAAATATTATCGCAAGCCCTTCAACGATTTAAGCAGTTTCCCCTTTCCGCGCGCCAATTCTTTTCGTGACTCTTCCAACTCGCCCGCAAGCTCCCCCTCCATCCATAACCGAATGAGCATGCGAAAAAATTCGCTTTTCGTCGAAAAATTTCCGTTTTTTACGTTTTCCTCAACCGCCTCGACCAATTTTCCAGGCAACGATATGTTAATAATGTTACGCATAGCCATCAAATTAACTTGTAATAATTTATGTTACAATCGTAACTCCTCGCATAACAAATCGTCAAGTGCCTCCGGCAGGATTTGAACCTGCAAGGGTTACCCCACACGGCTCTAAACCGTGCGCGTATGCCAATTCCGCCACGGAGGCAAAAATCATCACATTCCGTTTTTTACAAAAATAATTGAACCCGCGTCTTCAAACCTTTTTTCCCATTCCTGCGGCTCGAGCAGAAGCGCGGCCGCAATTGCGGAATTCGGCCGCACCAAAAACCAATTGATGCCGTACTCTTGAATTTTTTCGTGCCAGCCGGGGCGCGCTGATTCAATAATAATATAATCGCGAAAAATATTTTTTCCGTTCATTTCCCAATACGGCATCCGCCCGTCAATGAATGTTTTTACATTCGGCAATTCCCAAATCATGGCGCCCCCCCAGTTATAATCATTGAATACGCGATCGGGCAGAAGATGCGTTTTGGTGTAGCCAAACGCTTCTGCCGGAACATCCGCGGAAAAATATTTTTGGTTGCCCCATTGCGGCAAATCAATCGTTCCGCGCGGCGTCTCGTAAATCACATCATCCGGATTTTTAATTTCCGTTTTGTTGCGATTCAGCGCGATGTTCGGAAAAATCATTGCGCCGGCAAGCACAAACGCAAGCGCGGGTACCATCAGTTTGTTTGAGGAAATTTTTTTGTATAACATCGGCAAAGAAACTAAAACAAAAAATGGAATCAGGCGCTGTGACGACAAGGCCGCGCCCAAAAATAAAAGAAACAAAACGGTGTCGCGAAATGAAAAATTTTCCTTTTTATCTATGCCTATCTTATGAAAAATGATAAGGAAAAAAGAAAAAAGATACGCGTAAAATACGGCCGCATTTTTTGCGTTGATTGCGGCGGGCACCCATTCCGCGATAAAACTTTTCATCAGCGGACTTTGTATCGTGCGAATCAAATCAAGATGCAAATGATACCCAAACGGATTGATAAATGTGGCCGCAAGCGAGGCTACGCCAATTAAAGCAAAAAAACATATTTTTTCTTTTTCGCGCGCGAACCAAAGCCGCAAAGAAGCGTATGACGCTTGTGATGCGCCGGGAAACGAATCCGCAACGTCAAAAAACATCAAAAGCCCAAGCAGAACAAACCCGATGGGAAAACTTGCGTGCACATTTGCCCACAACAAAAAAAGCGGTAACAGAAACCATAACCATTTTTTCTCCCGCGTCGCGAGATATCTCTCCCACAAAAACCAAACCAGCAAAAACCCGAGCCAACCCAGCACCTGCGTTCTTACTCCGAAAAAAGGACGCGAAACAAAAAGCGCGGAAAGCGCAATCAGCATTCTATCCTCCCAATCGGGATTGCCGCACAAGCGCGGGAGCAACACCACAAATATTAAAAATCCGACTGCAACATACAGAAGTAATAAAATCAGCGTGCCGTGGCCCAAACGATACAGCGCAAAATAAAATGCGTCCGCCAAATACTCGTGATTCACCCATTGATATTCGGGCATAGTCCAGGAAAACAGATCAAGCTTCGGAATCGCGCCACTCGCAATTTCAATGTTGCCCGCGGCCAAATGCCAGCCAAAATCGGGATCGTTTACCGGACGATACGCAAACAGGAAAAAAATCAGGATTAAAAAGATAATCCGTATTGCGGTTTCGTGCGATGAAAAAAAATTTTTCACGGCAATCATTCTTTTATTGTAATCTAAAACGCCCGTTTTGGCGAGCGTTTCAAATAAAAGTTCCCAATTTATTTTACTTCAAAGTTGATTCCAAAATTTTTACGATTGTCCATGCGCTT
>JAGXAD010000102.1 GCA_018971745.1 Patescibacteria group bacterium | reverse complement strand
CGCGCCAATGTCATCGCGACATTCGTCGCGTAATCCCCGTACTCGGAATTTTCCGGCCTCGTGACCGAAAAATCGGGGATCAACACATTCCCGAATTCTTTTTGCACCGCGGCAAAAATCTGCTTTTTGATTTCCGAGCGAATCATTACTCATAATCTAACAAAATTTCGGCAAAATCAAAAGGGGCTTTGCGCCCCTATAAAAGTTTCTGATAACGATATATATGATGCGCTGAATCAATAAATGCTTCCCATTCCTTGTTTTCGTTATAATCAATTGATATAAATTCGTATTCATTAAATTTTTTTGAAAACTGCTTTAGGGTCAATGCTTTATGCGCCGAACCAGCGCCATAACGAACATCCTCAAGTTCCGGATGAATGCGAAATAAATCAAACTCCATACGATCATTTTCGTCCTTGCCAATAAAACGCAAGATGGCCTTATCTTTCACATCCTGAAAATGCCGAAGAAGAAATACTGTATTAATGAAGTGTCCCTCATAAATTTCCACAAAGTCACCCCGCAATTTAATGTTCTTTGTTTTACCCCGAGCCATAACGCCTCCAATTTTTAAAATCAATGTGCTACGCTGAAAATGTAGCATACTATGAAAATCTTTGCAACGAACAAACGGGCGTATTTTGATTATGAAATTCTGGAAACCTACGAGGCGGGCGTGGAGCTTTTTGGATTTGAAGTGAAGGCAATCAAAACCGGGTATATCAATCTCGCGGGGTCATATGTGGTGATAAAAAATAATGAAGCATGGCTGCTCAACGCATCCGTTCCGCCGTATCAGCCGGCAAACATTCGTATCGCGTATAACCCTTTGCGCACGAGAAAATTACTTCTGCACGCATCCGAACTTCGCGAACTTATCGGCAAATCATCGCAAAAAGGCTTGACATTAGTGCCGCTTCGGGTGTATGCTAAAAAGGCAAGAATAAAAATTGAAATCGGTTTGGCGCGCAACAAAAAGAAACAGGACAAGCGCGAAACCATCAAACGGCGCGAAGCTGAACGGGAAATTGACCGCTCAATAAAATCGTAAGAAATGCAGCGGCATTTCTTGAAATTTCGTCGCTCGCCCCAAATAAAAGTAAACTTTTACCTGTGGGCTCGCTAGAAATTATAATGCGAACGCATTATGGTTCCCGCATAATGTTGAAACAAGTTTCAACATTATGCGGGGATGACAGGCCTCGACAGGTCATTGATACGCACAACAATCGGGCTGAGGACGGTGGGTCACCTCACAAATCATCCGACCGCAAATAAGTGCAAACTTATTTAATGGAGCAAAGACCGGCCTTACCCGCCTTTTTGGTGGAATGGGGCCGTATCTTGTTCCTGCTTTTGCCTAACGGCTTAAGCAACTTGTTGCGATAGCAATATCGCAGCCATCGCCGCGTCTGTTGCTTGAGCGGATGCATCAGCGGTGTCATACATTCAAGCTTGGCAAACTGCGCTCGATTGACGCGCTTGCGACAAACCATCAATCGGGAACAACCTATGTGTTGCCGGATGAAAAAATATGCTTGTTCCAAAAATTACAACAATCCGGATACGCCCGTATCAATTGTCATGCGTCATTATGATCTGGACGCGGGTTCAACTCCCGCCATCTCCACCACTGTGAACGAACAGCCCCTAAAACGGCTGTTTGTTCTTTATTTAAGGGCTTTTTCGCCAGTTCAAACCTTTCGTATTGCTCTTTGAGGGGTAAGTAATCTTTTTGTATCTTAACGAACCATTTCTCCGCATTTATAAAGAGTTTTTTGTTATTCATCAACGGGTTCTGACATAATGCCGCCAGTATCTCTCGTTTTGTCTGGGAATCCCCTACCATAAATGCCTTCCGTGCATAAGTAGCAAAATTAAACGTCTTTTCCGTCAATTCCAACCATTTATCAGACCTTGTCTCGGTTTGTCTCACTGCGTCCCTCAAAGACGCAATTTCTTTTTGCAAAATAGCCTTCTCCCTAAGAAATTGCTCATCATCAATTAAATCCCGATACCTCATTTTGGTAAGATTATCCAATTGCTTCTGGTTTTCATTCAAGGTTCTTTGTTGTGTTTCATAAATCTTAGTTCGCTTTTCAATTTCTTTATCATTATTTTCATTCAATACCTCCAGCGCCCAGTCCCGAAATTCGGGTAGAATCTCGTACTTCTCAAGTTCTTTTTCAATTTCAATTTCTAAATCGTCTTTAGTAATTCGCTCACGCTGGGAACAAATAATATGTTTCTTTCTCCTCGTGCAACGATAGTAAGTAAATATCTTTAACTTGCCGTCTCTCTTTATAAGTTTTGTTTTAACTTCAGCAGTAACCAAACATCCGCACTCCTTACAATGAATCAATCCTGTAAATGCGGAGTTGTGTTTTTGCGGTCTCGGTCTTCCTTTTCTTCCAAGCAACGCCTGAACATAGTCATATTCTTCCGGAGTTATCATTGGTTCGTGCTGTCCCTGATAAACAATTCCTCCGTATTCAATCATCCCGCAATAAAACTGGCTGTTAAAAATCCTATAAAGCCCGCTCAATGAAATCGGTTTGCCGCCAGTTTTTCGTGTCTTTCTTGTTCGCAAGCCCCACTCATTAGAGGCAATATCCAAAATTTGCGATGGTCTGTAATTTCCCGTAAGCATCAAGTCCCACATTTTTCTCACCAACGGAAAAACATCTGGATTTTTTACAATCGTCCGTTCATACGGTTCATTCATATATCCCAATGGGGCAAGACACGGCAACCACCCTTTTTCTAACTTGCTGTCCAAACCTCTTTTTATATTTTTCTTGAGGTCAATGATGTATTGATTTGATACTCCCGCCTCCACACTGAACAACACCGCATTGTCTTCCGGCTTTCTTTCGCCATCTATGGTTTGAATTGATTTTATTATTCCTTGTTGTAACAACCACTGCACCCTTGCACTATCAATCGGATTCCGTGATAAACGATTTATCTGCCAACACAAAATTCCGTTTGCTTCACCCCCCTCAATCCGCTCAAGCATTTTATTAAATATCGGTCTTGCATAAGGCATTTTTGCAGAGTGGGATTCGGTCAAAATCTGTTTAATCGTCAAACCAAAATCACCAGCCAATTTTTTCAACCGGCTAATTTGATCATCAATGGATTGCACCTGCCTATCTTCACCTTCTGATGACTTT
>JAGXAD010000101.1 GCA_018971745.1 Patescibacteria group bacterium | reverse complement strand
AAAACTGCTTTCCAGCCCGCCGGAATAATGCACAATAAGCGTAGTCATAACAATAGCGAGCAAAAACTGAAAAAACACAAACGGCAAAAAGAAAACAATGCGCCTACTAAGCCGCCATAATATTGCATTTATTATGAGATACGCAGGGATAAGAAAAACGAAAGGTAAAGGATTAAACTCAAGAAAACCAAAACTCCAGATTAAAAACACAACAACCCCGACGCTGACCCACACGACAAAACGGGTAATAAAAATCAAATCAAAAATCAATATTTCATTCCTATCATAAAGATTATTTTCTTTTTTTACAGACATATTTTTTATGGGTTTTGCCCAGATAAATATTATATCATTTTTCCTCCGCGCCATCAAAAACAAAAAACCGCTCCGGCCGAGGCCGGAGCAATTTTCTTCACAAACACATTTTATATAAACCACCTTTTTCGGATAAGAAATGCCCCTCCGCCAAACAATACAAGAAGCACAATCAATCCAACAATTATGCTACCGGTTCCGAGAGTAATGCCGCTGCCGATTGCGGCAAGCAATGAAGTATTTTGAGGTTTAGATTGCGGGGTTTCCGGTTTGTTAATTGCCGTTTGTTGCAAAACATTATTTTTCGCGCCTGCGCCGGTTTTGGAATTTGCGTTTTGTCCGTTTCCGATTGTTCCGGAAAAAGACTCTTGGTTTTGCTGAAGAAGAGCGCCGCCGTCGTTCGTATTTTCCGTGCCCGCATTCAACGCAACCGCAACCGGAGGAATTGTTTCCAGTGCTATTGAAGAACCGCCACTAAATGCGTTATTTGTTAATCCTTCCGAATAATTTCCCCCGCCGCCTCCGCCGCCCGTATTTTGAATAAGAATACCGGTGCTGTCGCCGCCTCCCCCGCTACCGCTGCTTCCACTGCTGCCGCCGTCCGAAGACGAAGCTGATGTGCCAAAACTTCCCTCGCTACTTACTGACTCGGGTGATGCCGCGGAAATCGTGCGGTAATAATAAGTAGTTCCCGCAACAAGGCCGCTTATGGAAACATTGTGGCTCGTTACTTTCGGGCTTTCGTCAAAAACCGCGGTTGAATTCGCGTAGCCGTAATTTGGCGCAGAGCCAAGCGTAGGATGCGAAACCGTGTCGTATATAACGCGGCTCGTACCGGGAGAATCAGTCGTCCAAGAAATAACCGTTGAAGTTTCTTTGGTTTCCGTTGCCGCTTCCTGACTCAACACCAGCAATTTGTGATTGCCGAATTCAAGCGGGACTCCCGGAATAGTTGTCAGCAAACCTTTTGTCGCTTCGCTTTGGATTACATTCTGGCCGCTGAATTCAGGAAATACGTCAAAGAAGGACGAGCGCAAAAGGTCAAAATCCGGATCCCCGGTAACGCGCAGGAGATCAAAATCCGGGTCCCCTATGGCAATGGCTTTAAAATCATAGGTAATGTCAAAAAAGGAATCGGTGCGCGCCGCGGGGTTGGTTGCGCTCCATCCGTTTTTCTTCTCTTCAAAAAGTTTGTAATGCCCGGGCGCGACATTGTGGAAAATAAATCCGCCGTCGCCGCCCGTCAAAGTCATTGCGATAATTTCTATCGGAACGGTTTCGTGCCCGTTTTCTTGTTTGGGCTCGCCGTTTTGACGGCCAAGCGCCACGACAACATCCTGTTTTCCCGGTTCCGCAACGCATCCTTCACTCTGTCCTTCGCATGATTTCCGCCATACGCCGTCCCCGTTTTTATCGTCCCATTTATAGCCGGTGACAGTTGCTAATTTAAAATTTCCAAAATTCAAATTCTCTTCGCTTCCGCCGTATGTGACGGCTACGGCGTGCTTAAAATGACTGTCGCCGTCAGGATATGTTTGCATCCATCCGTTTTGAGAAACCTCGCGAACATTGTATGTTCCGGAAGATAAATTCGTAAAAGCGTACAAACCATCCGCTCCGGTGGTTGTGGAAGCTTCGCCCGAGTCAAGTATCCCGTTATCATTCGCATCCAAATAAATTGACCAGCCCGCCAACGGAGTGTCTTCTTCGTCTTTTGCTCCGTTGCCGTTTTTGTCCTCAAATTTCATCCCGTGGATTTCTCCCGGTTTATCATCATTGGTAATCAGGCATGTTTTGGTTTCGCCAAGCTGAAGCGCAACTGAACCGTTTCCATCGCAATCTCCGCTGAAGGTTCCCGCGTAACCCGATTGATTGTTTTCACTTACCGTATATGTTCCCGCGTTTACGGTATTGGTGGCGCCACTGGTTACCTGAATTCCTCCGATAAACAACGGAAAGTCACTTATTACTTTCACGCCGCCGTTATCATTCACCACTACTTTATTCACAATAAGTTTTGCGGGAATATCATTATTAATAATTTGGCATACTTTATTTTGTCCGACCGAAAGAGCAACTGAACCGTTTTCATCGCAATCCCCGCCAAAACTTTGCGCATATCCGGTTTGGTTTGTTTCGCTTACCGCGTAAGTTCCGGCGTTTACCGGATTTGCCACTCCGCTTGAAACTTGCCCGATGCCGTTATCAATAAAAAGCGGAAAATCATGAACCGTTTTTATTCCGCCGTTATCATTGATTACGATTTTTTCAACGGTCAATGTCGGCTGAATATCGTCGTTATTGATGGTGCAAGTTTTTACGTCACCGACCGCCAAAGAAACCAAACCGTTGCCGTTGCATTGGCCGCCGATGGTTCCCTGATAACCGAAGACGGGCGTCTCGCTTACCGTATGCATTCCGGCATTTATCCAATTTGCAATGCCGCTGAATACCTGATTGGCGTCAATAAAAAAGGAAAAATCGGCAATGTGCAATGTGCCGCCGTTGTCATTGGTAACCGTCTTCGTCACCGTAAGCGAAGGGGAAACATCGTCATTTGTTACCGTGCATGTCCTCGTTTCTCCAAGTGCCAATGTAACCGAACCGTCGGAACCGCAATCACCTCCGATGATTGACGCGTATCCCGTCTGATTATTTTCACTCACCGCATATGTTCCCGCATTCACATTATTAGCGGCACCGCTCACGACTTGAACTCCGCTGACAAACAACGGAAAATCACTAATCATTTTTGTACCGCCGTTGTCGTTGATTACTATTTTATTCACAATAAGTTTTGCAGAAATGTCGTTATTCGTGACCGTACAAGTTTTTATGTCGCCCTGCTGAAGAGTAATAGTTCCGTCCGGATTACAATCT
>JAGXAD010000100.1 GCA_018971745.1 Patescibacteria group bacterium | reverse complement strand
CGATGCAAAATTTAGTTTCATCAATTGAATCAATTTTGTTTGTTTCGGGCGAGCCGGTTTCTTCTGAGAAATTGAAAAAAATATGCAACGCCTCAGAAGAGGATGTGGAAAACGCATTGGAAAAATTGCGCGCCGATTACGAGAACCGCGGCATTGCATTGATTCAAAAAGAAAACAAGTGGCAGTTGGCAACCGCGCCCGCAAACGCGCATATCATTGAGCAGATGGTAAAATCAGAATTTACCGAAGAGCTGTCGCGCGCGGGGCTTGAGACGCTTACGATTGTGGCGTATCGCGGACCCTTGACGCGCGCAGCCGTTGAATACATTCGCGGCGTCAATTCAGTGTTTACCCTGCGCAATCTTCTGATGCGCGGACTGATTGAGCGCGTTGAAAATCCGAAAGACGCGCGCTCGTATCTTTACTCGGTCAGTTTTGATTTTATGAAAACGCTCGGCATTACCCGCCTTCAGGATTTGCCGCGTTACGAAGAATTGCAAAAAAAAGCGGAAGAATTGACCGCTTCGTTTGAAGCGCTGGAAGAAAAAACCGCGCCAGACGCCAATCATGAACCCCATGGAACGTCATAAAATATTTTTTCAATTGTTTGTGCTGCTTGCGGCACTTTTCATCAACTCCTTTTTTTTCAGGGGAGATTTTAATTTTTTAAAAAAGAACGTTTCGGTTCCTCCGCTAAAAAAAAATGATTATATTCCGGAACCTTCGGTCTCCGCGTCGTCCACTCTTGTGGTACGTTTGAATACGGGCGAGGCGTTGTATCAAAAAAATGCCGATGAAAAACGCGCGATTGCGAGCTTGACCAAACTGATGACCGGCGCATTGTTGTTTGAACAAACGGATCCGCTCGCGCTTATTACTTTTGACGAGGATACAAAAAAATTAAGCGACCCGACCGCAAAAAAAAGCGAAGTGCCGGTCGGAGAAACGATTAAATGGGAAGACGCGGCAAAATTGCTCCTTGTTGAATCAGATAACGACGCGGCATTTGCGATTGCCGAGGCGTCTTCATCGGTTGCCGATTTTGTGCGCGCAATGAATCAAAAGGCCGCTGAAATCGGAATGCCGCAAACTCATTTTGCAAATCCGGCAGGAATTGATGATTCAAAAAATTATTCAACCGCCGCGGATCTTCAAAAACTTATTCGCTACATCTATGAGAAACATAACGAGCTCTGGGGTATTACCAGAACTGTTGCAGGAGAAATTATCAGCGTTTCGGGAAAAGAATATCATTTTGCAAGCACGAATCAATTGTTAAAAGAAATGCCGGATAAAATTTATGGCGGCAAAACCGGTATGACCGATGAAGCGCAAGGCGCTCTGATTCTTTTGTATCAGCCGATGCCGCGCGAAACCGTAAGCATTATAATTCTCGGATCGCGAGACCGTTTTCAGGATGCGCGGAATATTATGCAATGGCTTAACGCCGCATTTGTCTGGCCTCAACCAAAATCAAAATAACGATTCAAAAAACATTCTCACATTCTTAAGAATGTGAGAATGTTAAAAACATCGGTAACCGCGAGAATGAGATAATCACTTGTTAACATGCAGGAAAAAATTTTGGTGCTTAATGTGTTAAAAGTATTCGGGCTTTCCGCTCTTTCGTTTGTCGTCGGAATTTTGTGGACTCCGATTCTTACGCACTTTCTCTACAAATATAAAATGTGGCGCAAGGCCGTGCGGACTGAAGCCGCAGACGGTTCCAAGACTCCGCTTTTTGCGGCGCTTCACAAAGACCGCGAAACCAATGTGCCGCGCATGGGCGGGCTTTTGATATGGGTTACGGCAAGTTTTTTGGCACTCCTGTTTTATTTTCTCGCGAAATTTACCGATTCTCCGCTTTTGGACAAATTGAATTTTTTGAGCCGCAACCAGACCTGGCTTCCGTTTGTCATGATGGTTGCCGCGTCCTTACTCGGGCTCTGCGACGACCTGTTTCAAATTTTTGAAAAAGGCTCGTATCGCGGAGGCGGCATCGGGCTTACGCGCCGCATCGGTTTTATTCTGGTTATTGCGAGTGCCGGCGCGCTTTGGTTTTATTTCAAACTTGACTGGCGCACTATTTATATTCCCGGCATCGGCAATGTTTTTATTGACGGAGTATACATTCCGCTTTTTATCGTAACGACCCTTGCGACATTCAGCGGGGGAGTGATTGACGGGCTTGACGGCCTTGCCGGCGGAACATTTGCCGCGATGTTTGCGGCATTCATCGGCATTGCGTTTTTCAGAAATCAAATTGACCTTGCAACATTCGGCGGAGTCATACTCGGCGCAATGCTCGCGTTTTTGTGGTTCAACATTCCGCCGGCGCGATTTTACATGGGCGAGACCGGCATGATGGGGCTTACCATCGCGCTTACCGTGATGGCGTTTTTAACCGATTCAGTGATCGTATTGCCGATTATTGGATTTTTGTTGGTTGTTGAAACCGGCTCAGTCATTATTCAATTCGCGTCAAAGCGATGGCGCGGCAAAAAAGTATTTTTAATCGCGCCCCTGCACCATCATTTTGAAGCCAAGGGCTGGCCTGCGCACAAAGTTACCATGCGCTTCTGGGTCATCGGAGTCGTAACCGCCATCGTCGGCATGGTCATTGCCCTGATTGGGAGATAAGTCGCTTACTATGTTATCATGGAATTATGAATAGGGCATTACTTGATAGACAAATCAATAAGGGGGTGATTGATGAGTTAAAAAATGATACTCAAGCACTTTTGTCTTTCTTACAAAATCAAAATGACGGGACAATAGTTTATGTTTTAGAAAAGCTGGGTCGTTTAGAAAATGGCTATAGCAAAGAGCCTTTGTTAAATTTATTAAACAACCAAAACGAAAATATTAGAGCATTATCGGTAAAAAATTTAGCAAAGATGTCTGATATTTCTTTACTTCCTGTTTTTGTAAAATATGCCAGCAAAGACGAAAGCACAGAGGTGAGACGAGAGGCCGTATCAGCAGTAGGTCGTTTAAGAAATGAAAAGGCAATCCCGACGTTAATAAACTTTTTGACAGATAGTGACCCCAAAGTGGTAATGCAAGCCATAAGAGGATTGCTTGTTTTCGCTAACAGGCTAGAGATAAAACAAGAATTAAAAAAATTGCTTAATCACCCAAATGAATTGATAAAAGAAGTGATAAATAAAGAAGTGAATGGTTTTAGCTATAAATCA
>JAGXAD010000099.1 GCA_018971745.1 Patescibacteria group bacterium | reverse complement strand
TGATATTATCCGCATCGGTTTTGGCAAACGATGGGACAAGTTTCTTCTGCCTTTGTTTGGTTTTTTCAAGGCGTTGTGGCTGATGCGCGAACATCGCCCCGATTTGTTTTGGGGCGTTATGGCAACCTACGCATCAGGCATTCCGTTTATGCTCAAAATCGCGCGTCCGTTTTTGCGCACGCCGATTTTACTCACGCTTCAGGAAGGCGATTCAGAAGAGCATATTCGGAAAAATCGTTTCGGCCTTATATATTTGTCATGGCGGCTTGCTTTGAAACGAGCCGACAGCCTGCAAGCCATCAGCACCTATCTTGGCGTGATAGCGCAGAAATACGGCTACCGCGGCAAGGTGCATGTTATTCCGAACGGAGTTGATGTTACAAATTTTACTCGCGAATTTTTGCCTGACGAATTAAAATTGCTTCGCGAAACCATCGGAATCAAACCGGAAGAAAAAGTTTTAATAACGGCGTCGCGCCTCGCGCACAAAAACGCCGTGGATTCCGTGGTGCGGAGTTTAGCAATTTTTAAAAAAGAGCATCCGGACGCGCCGATAAAATTTTTGATTTTGGGTTCGGGTGAAGAAGCGGAGCGCATTCGGCATCTGGCAAAAGAACTTGGCGTGCTTGAATACATTATATTTGCGGGTTCGGTGTCGCACGCGGAGCTTCCCAAGTATCTTAAAATGTCTGATGTGTTTATCAGGCCGTCGCGCTCCGAAGGATTGGGAAACGCGTTTATTGAAGCAATGGCCGCAGGCATTCCAGTTATCGGTACGCCAATCGGGGGCATTACTGATTTCTTAATATCGCCTAAACAAGACGCACGCCGCGCCACCGGCATATTCGTAAAAGTGGATGACCCGGCTGACATCGCGCAAAAAGTTTTTTTGTTGTTGAACGACGAAGCGTTGCGGCAACAGCTGGTTGAACGGGCAAAAAAAACAGTTGCGAAAAATTATAATTGGGAGGGGATTGCCGGACAATTTCAAAATCTTTTTTCCGAAACGATTCGCGAGTCATTGAAAAAACGGGTTTTGATTGCAACCGGAATTTTTCCGCCGGATGCGGGCGGACCAGCTACATACGGCAAGTTGCTGTTGGAATCACTTCCTCATTATGATATTGCGCCAAGAGTGGTGAGTTATGGCACCGCATCGGCAATATCGGAAGCTGGCCGCGTTACTACGGTTTCGCGCGCCTTACCAAAAGGATTGCGGCATATTGCGTATTTCGGAAAAATTTTTTTTCGCGCACCGTTTGTTGATGTCATTTTTGCGCAAGATACGGTTTCCGCGGGCTTGCCCGCGTTATGCGCAGCAAAATTTTTGCAAAAACGATTTGCGTTAAAAATAACAGGGGATTACGCGTGGGAACAGGGGATGAGCCGTTTCAGAGTTTCCGACTCCATTGACGATTTTCAGCGCAACAAATATTCTTGGCGCGTTGAAATGCTTCGTGCTGCGGAACATTTTGTTTCTCGGCGCGCGGATGTGATTATTGTTCCGAGCGAATATTTAAAAACCATAGTGCGCGGATGGGGCGTTGCGGAAAACCGCATATCCGTTATTTACAATGCGGTTTCGCTTCCTTCGCCGGAAACGGCAAAACTTTCAAAAAAAGAAGTTCGCGAAAAACTCGGGCTTTCAGGAATTATTTTGGTTTCAATCGGGCGGCTCGTAGCGTGGAAAGGATTTAGCGCGCTTATTCAAGCGATGCCAAATCTCATAAAAGAATTTCCGGACATGCAGTTATTGATTATCGGGGACGGTCCGGAAAAAGAACGTCTTGCGTTACAACTTCGCGACTTGTGTATGGAAAATTATGTTATATTGAAGGGCAATCTACCGCACGACGAAGTGTTACTGTATCTTCGCGCATGCGATGCGTTCGTATTAAATACCGCCTACGAAGGATTTTCACATCAGATTATTGAAGCAATGGCAATGGGCGCGCCGGTAATTGCGACCGACAGCGGCGGCAACAAAGAAATTTTGCGCGATCACGAAAATGCATTAGTGATTGAACGAGATGTTGCGCAATCAATCGTCAATGCGGTTACGGAAGTATTGCGCGATTCAATGCTTGCGCAAAAATTAGCGCTCCGCGCGGAAAAAACCGTTGAAGAATTTACCGAAGACATAATGATTAAAAAATTGCTCGCGGTTTTATTTTAAGTTTTTTTAGAGAAGTTATAATCGCATTATTTGTATTTTTGAACCACTCGGGTTGGCGGTGGGATCAATAACGTAAAAGCATAATAGAGGCGGTGGTTCAAAAATACAAATAATGCGATACACTTATGAAATTATTAATGTTCTCAATTGACATAGATGTGTTTGACGAGGAAAGCCCGTCTGCAAAACGGATGCGTGATTACGGTTCCTTAGTTGAAGAACTGCACATTATCGCGTACGCGCCGAAGGAATTCAGCGAGAAAAAAATCGGAGAAAATATTTTTTTGCACCCGACAAAAACTCATTGGGAGATTTTTTATTTTTCTGACGCGTGGCGCATGGCGCGGCGCGTCATAAAAGAATACGGTCTCGTTCCGCAAAATACGCTTATTACCTCGCAAGACGCGTTTACGCATATCGTTGCGGTATGGCTAAAACAAAAATTTGGTTTCAAAATTGAACTGCAAGTGCACACTGATTTTTTAAGCCCGTATTTCAAAAAAGAATCTTTCACTAATTATTTGCGATATTGGGCGTATTGTTGGACTTTGCCAAAAGCGGACTCTGTGCGCGTGGTTTCGGAACGATTGCGTCGTTCCATTACGAACACGCTAAACATCCCGCAAGAAAAAATAATCGTGCTTCCGATTTTTACCGATTTGAAAACTTTTTACGAAACCAAGCCGTCGTTTGATTTGCATCACAAATATCATGACTACGATTTTATCATTTTGATGGCATCCCGCCTGACGCGGGAAAAAAATATTGAATCGGCTTTATCGGCAATGCGGGATGTGGTTGAGCGATTTCCGCGAACTTTGCTTTTGATTGTGGGCGAGGGTCCGGAGCGGGCGCGCATGGAATTTGAAATCACCAAGTGGGGATTGACCGACAATGTCAAACTTGAAGGGTGTACGGACAATTTGATTTCGTATTACAAAACCGCGAATTTGTTTTTGGTAACATCGTGGTATGAGGGATACGGTAGAACCGTGGTTGAAGCAATGGCGTCCAACATTCCGATTTTAATGACCGATGTCGGCGTGGCAGGAGATTTGATTGTGAGCGGA
>JAGXAD010000098.1 GCA_018971745.1 Patescibacteria group bacterium | reverse complement strand
AGTCGTGGCGGCGCCGGAATTGATTCAAAAAGAATATGTTTGGCATTCAAGACGGATTCAAAAAAGCCGGCTGGTTTTGGTTCGCCGTTTTCCGTCAGGAGCATTGCCCATTCGGTTTCCGAACCAAGAATTCGTCCGCGTCCGTTCATGGTTGCCCAAAAATTATTTTGTGAATGTGCCGTTCATAGTATCCTCTTTTATGGCCGAAAATGCAAGACGCCAAACAAAAAGCAGAGATGTTTCTCTGCTACATAATTTTGTTAAATTTGTTTTTGATAATGTCCCAAATGGTTGTTACGGTTTCTACTGATTTGTCGTTGGATTGTTGCGGCGTGACGGCGTCGGTGAAAATAGGGACTGACGGCAATTCGTTTTCCGGGTTCTGCATCCGGCGCGTCGGACAGGTCTCAGCGCGCGCAATGCCTTTTTCCTGTATGCGAACCAAAAATTCATTGAGCGGAAGCGTGAAGAGTTCGCGCGCCGTTAAATCGTCCCACGGCGTGTCCGGGTCCGGAAAAAACAGTGATAACATGTCATTCCGCGTTGCGTCGTTAAAAGTAACGCAATAGTAATAATCCGAGTAACGCACTGCAGGCTGGTAAGCGCGGATGGTTTCCACGATCCAGCGCGCCCGTGTCGGCGGTGGTATGGTCATTGCTTCGGCAATTTCAGCGTCGGTTGCGATGCGGACGACATCGGGATACCGCATAATGGTTTTATAAAATAATCCGGTTTCGTGATTATTGTCGTGGTAGTCGATGTCCAGCCGGTACGCAAGCCAGTCGGTCCATGTTTTTTGTTTTCGGGAAAGCGCTTGTTCAATGAAAAGTTTTTTAGTAACCCAGTCAAGTTTGCCGAAAAGCCCGGGCCAATCGCGCGCCGCGCAAAGCGTCAGCGCTTCGTCAAATCGTCGCACGACATCGTTCAGTATCGCATTATCCGGATGATATTCTTCAAGATACGACGCAAACAAATCATGATAATCGCGCAAACAATCAACGATGAGCCGCGATTTTTCCCGGTTGACAAGTTGTATTTTAAGGCGCAAATCAGTGTCGCGCGAAATGGCAAGTGCGACATTGAGCGGATCCTGAATTTCAAACCGGTTATCCAGCTCGCCATCTTCAATCATCATCAACAATATCGCCGTGAGTCCGGCTTTCAGATATTCGGGAAGTTCAAGCATATTTGAATCAAACGGAATCATATGTTCGCACCGGAACCGCGCCGCGTCTGCGTATGATCTATTACGTCTATTGCACCACGGCCGTTTGTACATAGTTTCTGTGCTTGCAATCTCAAACATAAAGTCCGCACGCTGGGATATCTGAAAATCCGCGTGAGGCCTGCCGTAATCTGCGCCGACTTTGCCGGAGCATGACATTGGCAGCTGCAAAATAAACCACGGAAGCGTTTTTTTGATGAGTTCGTGTTCGTTCACGAATCGCGCCACGGTCATATTCAGATGACACCCGTGACTTTCGCGCGTTACGGCTTGAGGGTTTTGCGCGGTTCGCGATTGGTTCGTCATGCCGACATTGTTTCGTATGAGCCGATACTCTTCTCCGCTGGTTTCTTGGTATTTTTTTCTGATGAGGTCAATCCATCGGTAACACGCGCGGTTCCACACCACGAGCATGTGCGGGTCGGCGCAAATCGGGCCTGAAATTTCCGGATGCGCTCCGTCAAGATAAAGCCGGGCGCCGTTTCGAAGCAGGTGGTTGTACGTTTCCTTCCATCGCCAATTGTTTAAATAGTCGTGCGCCCGGTCGGATTCGTCTTTTTTCCGCAACCGTTCTCTTGAGTCCCACGCCGGCGTTTGAAATTCCGCGTTGAGCCATTCCGGCCTGATGTTTTTGATGAATGACGCGGCGCTTGTTTCAACGGACATTTCGCCTTTTTTATTGACGCCGAGTTCCGTTTCAATGCCGCACATTTTTCTGATGGCGCGCGATTCGCGGTGCATAATCCGTTTCCTTTTTTCTGTTGTGAAGAATCTGAATGGAGCGTAGCACGGTTCCGCACAAAAAACAAAAATGCCGTTTCGGAATTATCCCGAAACGGCGGAGATTTTTACTTGGTTACGCAAATTTACAAATAACTTGGCGTGGAAATGTTTTCCACTTTTTTTTCTTTCTTGTTTTCTTTCTTTGCGGCGCGCACATGTACAATGCGCTCGCCCCGTTGCGCAACGATGCGCGCCCAGTCGTCCGGATTTGTCGTGTTCGGCAATTCTTCGTTCTCTCTAAATTCCTCCTGAACGGCGCGGAAGAAATCCGAATATCTGATTCCGCGCTCGTTGGTTTGTATGCGCCGCTTGACCGCGCTTTTTTTAACGCGGGTCATCACGGACTCGATAATCGCGCCGGACATGAAATGCCGGAAGTACATAATTTCTTGTTTTCCGCTTGCGTAGGTTATTTCAACGAATTTGCTCCATTCTTTGGATTCGGGCGTCAGCCCCCACATCTCAAGCGCGGCTCGTTTGATGAAATATTCTGCGACATCTTCCGGCAGGGGACGTCCGTTTTTGTCGCGGCCGATAAAAAATTTCATCGGTTTCAAATCGCGCTCGTTCCGTTCATTAAACGCAAGCGACGCGTCGCAATCGTAGAATTTCCGTTGGTTTCCGAATCGGTCCCTCGGAAGATAGCATCCGTCTTTGTCGTAGAGTGAAAGTTTGATTTTTGTTCCGTCTTCGCGGAGAAAATCGTCTTCCGTCTTTTGGTATTGCTCAAGGGAAAACGGAAGTTCCGCCGGGCAATAAATTTTAAGAATTTCATGCACTCCCAAAAAATCAGGCCGGTCAATTTTGATTTTGACGTCAAATCGTCCGGGTCGGAGAATTGCCGGGTCAATCAGGTCCTGGCGGTTGGACGCGCCTATAACAATCACGTTTTTCAAACTTTCAACGCCGTCAAGCTCCGCCAAGAATTGCGGGACAATCGTGGATTCCGTGTCCGACGAAATGCCAGAGCCTCGCATGCGAAAGAGCGAATCCATCTCGTCAAAAAAGATAACGACCGGCGACCCGTCGGTTGCTTTTTCCCTTGCGCGGTCAAAAATTTCGCGGATTTTTCGTTCGGTCTCGCCCACATACTTATTCAGCAACTCGGGGCCTTTGATATTGAGAAAGCATCCTTTCACGGATTGTCCGGTCTTTTCGGAAATTTGCTGGGCAAGGGAATTTGCAACCGCTTTTGCAATTAAAGTTTTGCCGCATCCCGGAGGCCCGTAGAGCAGTACGCCTTTGG
>JAGXAD010000097.1 GCA_018971745.1 Patescibacteria group bacterium | reverse complement strand
TTTTCCGCGCTCATCAATAATTCTTTTTTCTCTTTTGGCAAAGAAAGAATGCCGCGCACCGCGCTTGTAAATTGTCCGACATTGCCGCTTTGAGCGACATATTCTTGAAATTCAGGCGGTATGATTTCTCTGACTCCGCCAACGGCAAACGCGGCAAACGGAACCCCAAACGCCATCGCTTCAAGCAAAACCCGCGGAAACCCTTCTTCGTCGGATGGCATCACAAACACATCAGCAAGGGCGTAATAGAGCGGCATATCGTTATTCGGAATCCAGCCAAGCATACGCGCTCTATCGTATAACCCTAAATCCTTAATTCTCAATGCCGTGTTCTGTTTCTCCGGCCCGTCTCCGATAATAATAAACGCAACTTTTTCGTTTTTGAACGCTTTAATTATTTCCGGCAAATACTGCGCTCCTTTTCGCCGCGACAAACGATGCGCAAACAAAATTATTTTCTCGTCGGCAAATATGTTTAATTGTTTGCGTAATTCCTCAACTTTGAGATTTGAGATTTGAGATTTGAATTTTTCAATGTCTATCCAATTCGGCATCACTTTGATTTTTTGTTCGGAAATGCCGTACGCTTCGGCGTATTTTTTTTTCAATGATTCGGCGCCAGTTACCACGAAATCAACCGACCGATACACCCTCCGCTCAAACCATTCCCGCAAAAAATTTCTTTTGTATTTCCACGGCTCCCCGCAATTCCAATAATACACTCTGCCACCCTTAAACATCCGCACCAATACGGCGGCGCACGCGGCGCCAAACGAATAGTGCACATAAAAAAAACAAATTCCCATTGAGCGCATGCGATAAAAAAGTTTTATACCGTACCACCAGCGGCTGAACGGATTTTTCCCGTTGCCGACCCGTATCATTTTTGCTCCCAGCGCACCCTCCGGCACATCTCCTTTTTCTATGTACAAATATAAATCAACCGTCTTACTCGCTTCCCGAATAAAATCATACAGATGATTAAAATGCGTCGGCGTGTCAGCGCGATATTCCGGAATCACATAACAAATTTTTTTTCTCACTTCCGCCATACTTATTGGATAACTTTATAAATCTCAACATACGGCCCCAAATTATCAACAAACGGAAGATACGAATACGGATGGGATAAATTTCCGTACAAATTCGGAACATCACTTACTTCTTGTTTGGGATAAAAAGTTTTCAAAAGCTCTTTGTGATACGGCAGTGAGTCAATCGTTTCCGTTTTCACTTCCTTGAAATAATACGAGTATACGATGAAATCAACCGGCAAATCCTTGCGAAAAATACTCGCATCCCGAAGATAATTCAAATCATACACGAAATAATTCGGATGCGGATATTGAGCATCGGGCAATGAAAGCAAATATTTATTCCTGCTGTCAATCCAATTATACGAATTGTGGTCGCGCAAAAATTCTAACCCGGCTTTATTATTCATAAAATAAATATTGGTAATAACGCGGCTTCCCTCAGGCATTACGGATTCCGCCCATTCTTTTGCCTGAACCGCGGTATCGGTCGCAAGCATTCCCCGCACGTAAAAAAAATCAAGCCCGAGCGGAAACGCAAACAAACCGATGCACATTATGCACACCGATGTTTTCCTGAACATCCGGACACTCCGCCACAGCATCCACAAAGAATAAATCGCGGCCATGATAAAAAAAGGATACGCGGGCATCATATACCGATGGTCAATCCACGGAAACACGAACGACGCGCCCGCCAAATAGACAAGCGGCATGCCGATCAAAAATAACTTTTTAAAAACCTGCTCCCGAGAAAACGCAAAAAGAAAAAAACCGGCAATGCCAAGCGCAAACAACAACGGATTCAAGTCGCGAAAATTGGCGGCAATTGCAAAAAAATTATTTGCCACATGCGATCCCTGCGACAAACCCGGCTTAAATTGCGTGCTCACCAAAACCCCGAAAAAATTCAAAAGAATGGCGCCGGAATAGCCGAATTGTCTCACGAACGCATACACATTCGCGTACGAAAAAATTCCTATCAAAAAAATTGAAAAAGCGTTACCGAATAAAAACCATTTTTGTTTTATTTTTTCAAACAAAGAAAAGCCATCCTTTCTCAAAAAATGCGCAAGCCAAAACCAGGGGAAAAGAAGCACGGCAACATATCCCATGCCAAATCCAAACCCAATCGCACACCCGGCCAAAACATACCAACGCGCCTTTCCGGATTCATATATCCTGACAATGGCGTACGCGCCCGCAAGAATAAAAAAAGTTACCGGAACCCAAAACCTACCGGTCATTGACTCCTGCAAATGCAAAAAATCAAACGCCCATAAACCCATCGCAAGCAATGAAAAATATCTGTCAAAAAACTTGCGGGCAACCGCAAAAAACACCAGCAAGGACGCCATCCCAAAAAAAACGCCCCACAGACGCAATATGATTAAAAAATATTCCCGGTACAACAAAACAAAACGGCGAAACTCCCCAAGAGCGTGAAACTTGCCCGTAACCAGCCCAAAAACTCCGTACAGCGCAAATAGCGGCGCCAGAAGATACGCCATCATCGGAGGCAAATAATAAAACGGGAAATTTGCCCGCAAGGTGTGCTGTTCAAGCATGGTGAATCCCGCGGCGATTTGGACTATTTCGTCGCCAAAAAGCCCGTACGGCAAACCGTAGGTAATTGCAGGCAGCCGGATCAAAAGCGCAACCACGAAAACGGCAATAAAAAAATATTTATAGGCGATCATGTCGTATGTTTAAAAAAAGATTTTCTTAAAAGGTAAGCATATCCGATGCACGCCAAAAAAAATGAAAACAAAAACATCTCAATATGAACAATAAGGCCGGCGGCAAGCGACGCGTCTTTCGGAAACCCAAAAAGAAAAAGCCCCAACGCAAGCGACCCCTCAAACAAGCCAAACCCGCCAAGCGGCTGAACCGGCAAAATACTTGCCACAATAGGCAATGAAAACGCAACCGTTGCCGTAAAAAAACCAATGCTTATCCCGCTTCCCCGAAGAAGCAGCCAATTAGACAAAAAATCGATTGCCCAAAAGACCATAGAAAACGCGAGTAAAGGGAAAAGAATGTGCCGTTTTCTCCCTCGCGCCAACATTTCTCCTGCCTCATCAATCTTTTGACTAAAAGCGCGAATAAAAGAAAACGCACCTATATGAAACAAACGGACAACCCAGCCGAATATCTTACTTATATACCGCCCCCCGAACACGACAAAAAGAAACAGCGCCGCAACCGCCATGCCGCCCGCGATTGCCGCGCGCTCCACCAACTGACTTTGCGTCAAATTTCCCGCGACAAAAAACAGCGAACCAAGCGCGAACAAAGCAAGCGCAAGCAAATCAACCGCG
>JAGXAD010000096.1 GCA_018971745.1 Patescibacteria group bacterium | reverse complement strand
TGTCGGCATACAGCCGCGCCTGAGCCTCGGATTTTCAACAAAAGCGTTGCTGAAAGTATTGAACGCGCAAGAAGGGCTTGATGAAATTTCACGGCTCAACGCGGAATTGCGTCCCGCCGAATTTGAAACGGAAGGCAAAGCGCTTGCCGAAAAACTTTTCGGAAAAATTCCGGTAATATATTCCTCAAAAAAAAATTCGGCCGTTGCGTACATCTGGAAAATTAAATTGAACGAGAGCGCAAAAATTCCCGCGTTCGCCAATGCGTTTCCGGAATTAAACCATAATGAAATGAACGGGTTTAACCCGCAAGAAAATACGGCCGGGCTGTCGCATAATTTTCATTTTGTTTTTCTTGAAGACGGCGAAGACGACATACGAATTATCAAACGGATGAAAATTCTTGCGGAGCTCTACCAAAAGCTGGGATTGTCGGTTGAAACGGTTGTAATGAAAAATCCTGGCGAAAATTTGGGCGGCATGGAACAATTTCATAAAATTTTTTCTTCTCTCGTGCTTGCCGACTGGGTTTCATGGTATCTTGCAAAATCTTACGGCGTTGAAGCGGAACAAGTTCCTATGGTGGAAGAATTTAAAAAATTAATTGGCAATTAATCGTTTTTAAAAGACACATAGCATGATGCAACATTCAATATTAAAAAACTTTTTAAAATGGGGGATACTGGTTCTTTTTTTTATTGTCCCGTTTTTGCCGCTGTACATCGCGTCTGATCTGTTGTTTCCCTACATCACCGGGCGCAATTTTGCGTTTCGTTTAATCGTGGAAATCGCGTTTGTTTTGTGGCTTGGATTAATTACGGTTGCAAAAGAATATAGGCCAAAACCGTCAAAAATCCTCGGCGCCGTGCTTATTTTTTTGATTGTCATCGGCATGGCGGATTTTTTCGGAGCAAATCCGTACCATAGTTTTTGGTCCAATTACGAGCGGATGGAAGGATATTTGCTGATGTTGCATTTGGGCGCTTTTTTTGTAATGCTTGCGACCGTATTGCAAAACAAAAAAGAATGGTTTTGGTATTTGAGCGCCGTTGTTTTGGGCAGTATGTTTTCCGCGGGTTACGCGCTTCTGCAGAAATTCGGCGTGTTCGTTTCTTTACAAGGCGGAAGCCGCGTTGACGGAACGATCGGCAATCCGGCATATTTGGCCGCATATCTTTTATTCTCGGTTGCTATCAGCTTATTGCTTTTTTTTCTTGCGGAGAAAATATATCAAAGGTATATTTTCGGAGCAACAACACTCTTTGCTCTTATTATCATTTATTTTACCGCAACGCGCGGCACGACCATCGGGCTCTTGGCAGGCGCGTTCGCGGGAATGATCGGGTATCTTTTGCTGGCGCGCCCGGAAACCCGTCAAAAAAAATTATTCAGAAAATTCGTTATTGCGGGCATGCTTTTGATTATTCTTGTTCCCGGGGCTTTGTACGCAATGCGAAATTTGTATTTTGTAAAATCAAGCCCGGCGCTGACGCGACTTACTTCCATTTCTTTAAACGATAAAACCATCCGCTCGCGGTTTATGATTTGGAATATGGCGTGGCAAGGGGTGAAAGAACGGCCGCTGCTCGGATGGGGGCAGGAAAATTTTATTATTATTTTTAATAAATTTTACAATCCTCAGCTGTTTGACCAGGAACCGTGGTTTGACCGCTCGCACAACATCGTGTTTGACTGGCTGGTGAACGGCGGCGTGCTTGGTTTTATTTCGTATGTTTCGCTTTTTGGCGCAAGTTTGATTTCGCTGTGGCAGGCGTATCGCAAAAAACAAATGCAAGTTTTTGAATGCGTTATTCTTGCGTCGCTTTTTATCGCGTATGTTATCAATAATTTTTTCGTCTTTGACAACTTTAATACTTATTTTATTTTTTTCTCATTGCTTGCGTATATCGCGGCGCGCGCGTCTGACGACATAACGGAGGTCGCGCTTCAGCATAAAGAAAAACGCCGCAATTATCAGCAACCGTCGTCAAGCGCGTGGGCTCTAACCGTAATGATTATTGCCGGCGCCGGCATGGCGTTTGCGGCGTATCAAATTAATGTCCGCGGCTATTTTCAATCGCAAGCGCTGATTCGGGCGCTCCAAGGCGCGGGACAGGGCAAGACCGTCGGAGAAATAGACGAACTCTTTAAAACGGCGCTTGAGTATAATTCCTTCGGGAATTCGGAAACGCGGGAGCAATTCGCAAATTTCGCGCAGAATGTCGTAGGAGCGACCCAGCTTCCCCAAGAAGCTCGGCTTGGATTTTTACAAGACGCAATTAAAGAAATGGAAAAACAAGTTTCAGAAACTCCGTATGACGCAAAATATCATTTGTTTCTCGCAAATTTATATTTGCAGGAAGCGCAATTTGACAATTCGTTTCTGCAAAAAACCGAAACGGAATTATTTGCCGCAATGAACGCAAGCCCGACGCGGCAGCAGATTTATAATACGTTCGCGTCTTTTTATGTAAACGTGCAAATGCCGGATAAAGCCGTTGAAATTGCCGAAAAAAGCATTTTACTGAACCCGGATAATTATGAAGCGCAAACCCTGCTCGTTCAAATTGCGATTGTGACGGGGAAACGCGACATTGAAAAAAAAGCTGCCGCGGCTTTGGAATCCGCCATAGAGCACAACGGCGACACGATACATTTGCGCCTTATGGAATACCCGAAATTGGTTGACGCGTACGCGCGCGTAAATAATTATGCGGCTATGGTTCCGTATCTCACAAAACTTATTGCGTTGGACCCGAATATTGCCGATTTTCACGCGGAACTTGCGGAAAGCTACGCAAGATTGGGCGAAAATGCGCTTGCGATTGCCGAAGCAAAACAAGCCGCGTTGCTTAACCCCACGCAATACCAAAACAAAGTTGACCAGTTTACGAAATCGCTTCAGGAAAATACGCAACCAAAGAAATAAAAATGCTGTTCTATAAATAGGTCAAATATTAACAGCATGCGCATAATAAATTATGCATATCGGCATTATTGGATTGGGATTTTTGGGCGGATCTATGAATCGTTACTGCGCGGAGAAGGGCATCGCGCCATTTCGATATGACAAAAAGGGGATTGGTTCCGTGGAAGAAGTAAACAAGGCGGACACGGTATTCGTATGCGTAAATACGCCGTATGACCCGAAGTGCGGCGACATTGATTTGTCGTATGTGCGATCAGCCGTTGCCCTGCTTGACGGCAAAAAAACAATCGTGCTTCGTTCAACCGTTCCTCCGGGAACAACCGACGCGCTTCAGAAACAATATCCGCATCATTCGTTTTTGTTTAATCCGGAATTTTTGCGCGCCCGCACCGCGTATGAGGATTTTGTAAAACCGCCGCGCCAAATCGTGGGCATTACCGCGCAAAGC
>JAGXAD010000001.1 GCA_018971745.1 Patescibacteria group bacterium | reverse complement strand
CTGCGCGGCCGTCTTTTCGTGTTATCGGCAGAAACCGCGTCTATGTTGAACGGGCGGAAAGCAAAAACGGGATAATTCTGGCGCGGCACAAACCGCTGGTTGAAATTCCGATTCCCGCGCAAGAAACGAAAACGCAAGAATTCAAAGATTTATTTTTGTTTCTCCAGGAAAAATTTCCGCGTCTTTTTTCTTTATTGCTCAACGAAATGCTTGGCAATGACCAAGCGGACGAATTTTTCTCGCTTCTTTATGTTCAAGACGCGATACAACGGCTCCGCCGCGTAGACGCGGAAAATGTCGTTTCCGTCATTGACGGCATTATGAATATGCTGAACCACATCACATTTTCTAACAAGAAAAACGAACAAATCAGCATATACAAACAATCGCTTCTCATATTGGCGGAACCGGTCATTATGCTCCGTTTGGGAAAAACCGTCGGTCTTCTTCACGAGTTATTTAAACAATGCGCGGAGCTCAAGAACGGCAAAATTAATGAAGCTGACGCGCAACAAGCAACGAACGGGCTTGCCGAACGATACGAAAAGAAAAAAAACGACATTTGCGAAGAAGCAAGAAACGCAATTGAAAAAGATCTTGAAAAAATAAAACACGCGCAACACCCGGCTGAGGTGTCCGTTGTGTACGACCATGCCGAATTTCTTGTTGATCTGCCGTGGGGAAAATACACCGAAGACCCGAAAAATTTATCGGGCGTAAACCAAGCGCTTGATAACGGCATGTACGGCTTGGAAAAAATAAAGAACAGGATTCTTGAATTTCTTGCGGTACGCCAGCTTAACCCGGCGGCAAAATCACGAACGCTTTGTTTTGTAGGTCCTCCGGGAGTCGGCAAAACCGCGCTTGGCGAATTAATTGCCAACGCCCTCAACAGGAAATTCATCAGCTTATCATTAGGCGGCCTTCGGGACGAAGCCGAACTGCGCGGACATCGCAGCACCTACATCGGCGCCGCGGCAGGTCTGATTCTTGAACACATAAAACGCGCAAACAGCGCAAACCCCGTGTTTGTCCTTGATGAACTTGATAAAGTCAACAGGGACTATAGAGGCGACCCGTCAGCCGCGCTGCTTTCCATTCTTGACCCGCAGCAAAACAACAGATTCTTTGATTGGTACGCAAAAGCGCCTTTTGATCTCTCGCGCGTACTCTTTATCGCAACGGCAAATATCCTTGAAACGATATTGCCGGCGCTGGAAGACCGTCTTGAAATTATAGAAATCCCCGGCTATACGCCGTTACAAAAATTGCAGATTGCCAAATGCCATTTGATTAACCGAAGAAAAAAAGAAAACGGCTTCCCTATTATTCGCGAAGGAAAATCGCAAATTGATGTTCATTTCTCCGACGCGGCAATTCTTAAAATGGTGAATGACTACACCAGCGAAGCGGGCGTGCGCAATTTGGAAGAAATCATTGACAGGCCGTTTCGTAACGTTGCCCGCGCCGTGCAATCAGGAGACGAAACCATTAGCGGCATAATTGAAATTACCGAAGAAAATTTGGAAACATACTGCGGCAAACTGATGTTTATTCAGCACAAAATCCCCGATGTGCTTCCGCCGGGTGTCGTGCCCATTCTTTCGGTTTCAGATACCGGCGGGCATGTTATGGAAGTGGAGGTAACGAAGGGCTATCATCCGGGCGGCCGCAAAATCACCATGACCGGCATACGAAGCGCCCCGCAAACCAAAGATGTCGTCAACAAAATTGAAGAATCGGCAAAAGACGGATTTGACGCGCTGATGTGGGTCATGAAAATAATTTTTGAAGATGTTCAAAAATATGAAAAGAAAATTGGCCCGATTCTTCTTACCGGCCACATCACCGACGGCGCAGTGCCCAAAGACGGGCCATCTGCGGGCGTATCCATTACCGGAGCAATCTACGGCGCAATAACCGGACAATCCATAAAACCAACCAAAGAAATCCCGCTTCTTGCCGCAACCGGGGAAATCACAAAAAATATGCTCTTGATAAGGGCAATAGGCGGCGTACGAGACAAAATTCTTGCCGCACACAGGCGCGGCGTTCGCCGCATCATCATCCCAAAAGAAAACGAAAGGGACATCGCCGACATTCCGCAGGAAATCTTAAATGAAGTTGAAATCATTCCAGTGCAAACGATACCTGAAGCGTTACATATTATGTATCCGAATGACGAAAAAATAACACATTATTTCGAAAAACAACGGAGCTCGTAATTTGCTCCGTTTTTTGTTACCATAAAACCGAAATGACAAAAGAAGGTTTGTTGCAATCACTTATCAACGGCGGATTTTTAAAAACGCCCCGCATTATTGAAGCGTTCAAAGCCATTGATCGCGCTGATTTTGTTTTGCCGGAATATCGAAACAATGCGTATGAAAACAAACCGTTGCCTATAGGGTTCGGGCAAACTATTTCACAGCCTCTGACCGTTGCATTTATGCTTGAATTGCTTGAACCGAAGGAAGGAGAAAGGATTCTCGACATCGGCGCCGGTTCAGGCTGGCAATCCGCATTGCTCGGCTGCATTGTCGGAGAAAACGGTTCAGTAATCGGCATTGAGCGCGTGCCGGAACTATGCGCATTTGCCCAAAAAAACATTGAAACATACGGGTTTTTTGGAACCGGCCGAATAAAACTGTTGTGTCAAGACGCAGTAACGGAAATTCCGGAGGGACACTACGACAAAATCATTGCCGCGGCTGCGGCATCGCGAGAAATTCCTGAAACATGGCGCCGTCAGACAAAAATCGGAGGAAAAATTATTGCTCCGGTCGGCAATGCAATCTGGCTTTTTGAAAAAAAATCGGAAACGGAATGGGACGAACGGGAATTCCAGGGATTTGCGTTTGTGCCGTTAGTTGAGAAAGTTGCGGAAACAAAAGTAACGCCGAAACGCGGCATCGCCGCAATCACAAAAAAAATTGCTGAACCGTACCAAACATCCGAATCGACAAAAATACAAAAAACAGCCGCAAAAAACAAATTATATCCCTACAAAAAAGTATTTATGCCTCTCGGAATTTTTGTGTTAACGGTTGCGGCTGTTTTTTCCTACGAAGCATACCTGCCGCACACCAATTTTCAAAACCAAAAAAACATTATCATTCAAAAAGGAATGGGATCCCGCGCACTAGCGGAAGCGCTTAAAGAACAAGGATTTATCAATTCAAAATGGGCTTTTGTCGCCTATGTTACGGCTCTAAGAAAATCGTCCGATTTGAAACCCGGCTCGTATACTTTCTTCCAAAACGCAACCATGGCAAGCATTACTCGCGATCTCATTGCCGGCAAGCCGGCGGAGCGAATTGTAACCATTCCGGAAGGATGGAGCGTACGCGAAATATCGCGCTTCGTTGAATCACAAGGAATGTTTTCCGCAGACGATTTTCAAAAATTCGTCGGCATTCCAGCAGTCAATTACGGATACAACAAAAAATATCCGAAGCCGAAAGATTTCAGCTGGAGATTTACGTTTTTGGCGGATAAACCGGATACCGTCGGGCTGGAAGGATATTTATTTCCCGATACTTATCGGATATATAACGATGCCTCAATGGAAGATATGGTGCTTGCCCAGCTTGCCAACTTTGACGAAAAGCTGGCGCATGAAATGCGCCAAGACATTGTCCGTCAGGGAAAAACTATTTTTCAAGTCATTACTATGGCGTCTCTTATTGAAAAAGAGGTATCGGACGGACACGACCGAAAAGTTGTTTCGGGCATTTTATGGAAACGATTGCAAGCCGGCATACCTCTTCAGGTTGATGCAACCGTTTCATATGTCACCGGCAAAAAGGGAGCGATTTCAAACAATGACATTCAAACTGATTCTCCTTATAACACCTACAAATACCGAGGCTTGCCGCTCGGTCCAATCGCAAACCCGGGGCTTTCGGCAATACTTGCCGCAATTTATCCTGAAAAATCTCCATATTGGTACTACCTTTCAACAAAAAAAGGTCAAACCATATTTTCAAAAACCCTTGAAGAACATAACCGAGCAAAAGCAAAATATCTTAACCAATAGTTATCCACAGTTCTGATCTTGTAATACATATTTCTAAACGACATAATAAAAATGGAATGTCGTTTATAAAATTTACGCTTGATCCGGCAATGGATTTAAAAAACCAAAGCCATGTTTCAAGCACTATCACTACTGGATATTCCCTCGTACCTTGAAAGAAAACAATAAAAAAATCCTCTCATGAGCAGGCCCACGCGCCTGCTCTTTTTTGTTTGCAATCGTAAGCTTGACAAATTTTTAGATGCGCCTATACTGGTACTATAATGTTTCCAAAGACAATGGGCGCGGAAGAATTCTAATAAGACCCATTTAGGAAAACGCAATTTTGCTTTGTCTTTGGGCGTTTTAAGCCCATTTTTTATTTTTGGCGAGCGAGGAGCAAAATACAAAATTTTGTTTTGTATTTTATCCGATCAAAGCCAAAAAGTATTCATTTCCAAAATTATGATCACCAAACAAAAAAAACAGGAAATTGTTGCGGAACTCACCAATAAGTTTCAAAAACAAAAATCGGTTATTTTTACTGATTTTCGAGGCGTTAGCGTCAATAAATTAATGGCAATCCGCAGGGCTATAAAAAAAACAGGCGCTGAGTTTAAGGTTGCCAGAAAAACATTTTTACGCCTCGCACTCAAAAAAATCGGCGTTGAATATGACCCCAAAGAACTTGACGGAGAAATCGGAGTTATTTTCAGCTATGACGACTCGGTAACTCCGGTAAAAACCGCAGTTTCGTTCCGAAAAGAAAACCCGACATTCAAACTGCTGAAAGGAATTTTAAACGGAAAACTGATTACCGCCGAAGAAGCAACGGCACTTGCAAAACTGCCGTCGCGCGAACAACTGCTCGGAAAACTTGTTTTTGCGCTGAACGCCCCGATTCAAGGATTCCACAATGTCTTGCAGGCAAATATAAAAAAATTGGTCGTAGTAATCAATAAAGTAAAAGAATCTAGAACATAGCAAATAGAATTTTTTCTAAATTTCTATTTTCTAATTTCTATTTTCAAAAATTATGGACAAGGAAAAACTTATTGAAGCAGTAGAAAAAATGAGCGTTTTGGAGCTTTCCGAACTAGTCAAAGCACTTGAGGAAAAATTTGGCGTATCGGCGGCAATGCCAATGGCAGTTGCCGCGACTCCGGCAACATCGGGCGATGACGAAGGCGGGGCAAAAGAAGAAAAAACATCTTTTACCGTTGAATTAAAATCCGGAGGCGAGCAAAAAATTCAGGTGATTAAAGCGCTTCGCGAAGTCACCACGCTCGGATTAAAAGAAGCGAAAGATTTGGTTGACGGTGCGCCAAAAGCAATTAAAGAGGGCGTTACCAAAGAAGAAGCGCAGGAAATAAAAAAGAAAATTGAAGCCGCCGGCGGACAGGCGGAAATCAAATAAATTTTCTGCTGGTTAATTAGACCGGTGAAACGGGCCAAACTTACTATGGAGCAAACTCTGGAAAAACTTTTTGAATCAACTTCAAAAATCAAGCTTTTAAAGCTCTTTTTGATGAATCCGGAACAGGAATTTACTCTTGCCGAAATTGCAAAACATACGCAACTTAAACCTTTTGCGGCAAAAAAAGAGCTTGCAAAACTCTTGAAAATATCACTGGTGAAATCAAAAATCCTAAACATTCCCGATATAAAAAAGGTTGCGGCAAAAAGACCGAAACGAAAAGTTGCGCCTAAAAAATTGCACGCCAAACAAGAAATGGCAAAAAACAAACATACGGCAACAATGCTTACCAGAAAACAAAAAGCAAAAAAACGAAAATGAAAAAACAGATTTTTTTTGCAAACAAAGATTTTCTCTTTTTTCCGGAATTGCGGCTTTTGTTCTTAAAAGCCGCGCCCGTATCGCGGCAAAAAATTCTTCAACGCGTAAAAACTCTCGGCAACATTAAACTTGCCGTTCTTTCCGGCATTTTTATCAACAACGAAAACGCAAGGGTTGATCTCCTGCTTATCGGCGACAACATCAAAAAAACAAAACTTTTGCGGACCATTTCATGGCTTGAATCTGAAATCGGAAAAGAATTAAATTATGTCGTGCTTACGTCAGAAGAATTCCGTTATCGCATGGATATGTACGACAGGTTTTTACGCGATATTCTTGAATTTCCCCATGAAAAATTAATCAACAAATTTCGCATTTAATCTTCTTCATTGTTAAATTATCAAACAAAAAGCCCGCTTAACGCGGGGCTTTTTGTTGCCACTTGTTGAATAATTTGATAAGGTGCGTATATTGGGGCGTTTAGCTCAGCTTGCCCTCCCACCTTTTACGGACGGTTAGTTCAGTGGTAGAACGCTCCGTTCACATCGGAGAGCTCGCAGGTTCGATCCCTGCACCGTCCATTTTTAAAAAGGTGGAAGGGTGAAGTAGAGCGTTGCATTCACATTGCAAAGGCCGCTGGTCCGATCCCAGCAACGCCCACTTTTATAAAAAATGTATTCAACTTATTAACGACATATAAAGGACATATTAACGACAAAAAATTACTTTAAATTTTCTTTCTTGAAAATCCAATAAGAAACTATGTAACACATGAAACCAATCAAAAATTATTCTTTATTTTAATACTTCGTGAAACGGTTAAATGTGAAACAATAATGAATAATAAATCTTTGGGACAAAAAGGCGAAAAACTTGCTTCAAATTATCTTATTTCAAATGGCTATGCTATTCTTGATAAAAATTACAGAACACCGATTGGCGAAATAGATATTATTGCAGAAAACAATGGAATTCTTTGCATTATTGAGGTAAAAACCGGAACAGACGAAAGTACAAAATACTTTCTGCCAGAACAAAGAATAGATGCAAAAAAACGCAATAGACTAAGAAAATTAGCAGAGATTTATGTGAAACATAACAATATCAATCAGAAAAAAGAAATAAGAATAGACGCAATATCTGTTATTTTTAGAGAAAACAAGGAACCAATCATAGAACATTTTGAAAATATCTGATTCGTTTCATGTGAAACTTGTATATTGTGAAACAGTTTTATATGAAACAATAATCCGGGGTGTAGTGTAGCGGCAACACGCTTGTTTTGGGAACAAGAGATGCTGGGTTCAACTCCCAGCACCCCGACCATTCAAAACAAATTCAAAATCTGTTATCATAAAAACAATGCAAAACGAAATAAAAAAATCAACATCTCCAAAAAATGTATTTCTGTACCTTTTGGCAATCATAACCCTATATGTAAGTGCGGGGAGTTTTATTGCCCTGCTTTTTCAATACATAGATATTTTGTTTCCGGATATTTTGGTTACAAAAGACTATTACTATCTTGAGGGCGCATACTCAACTATTCGCTGGTCTATTGCCTCGCTTGTTATTGTTTTTCCCGTGTATATTTGGATTTCATGGTTTCTGCAAAAAGAAATGGTTCACGATCACGAAAAAGCAAAATCAAAAATCAGAAAATGGCTTATTTATTTCACCTTATTTCTTGCGGCCATCGCAATTATTGCCGATCTGGTAACGCTTATCTTTAATCTTTTGGAAGGCGAGATTACCGCGCATTTTATTCTGAAAGTATTGGTTGTGTTATTTACTGCCGGCACTATTTTCACATATTATCTCTGGGATTTGCGCATGCATAAATATAACGAGGAAACCGAGTAGCCAATACAAAGAAACACAATGAAAATATTTATTTATAGCGTGATTATTATTGTTGCCGCAAGCATTGTTGCAGGATTTTTTATTGTTGGTTCGCCGCAAACCGAACGGATGCGGCGGTTTGACCAACAACGGGTTGAAAATTTAACTATTTTGCAGTCAGAAATTATCAATTACTGGATACAAAAAGATTATCTGCCAACATCATTGAACGATTTGAAAAATGACATTACCGGTTTTGTCCCCCCGTCTGACCCGGAAAGCAACATTCCGTACAATTACCGCCTAATCAACAAATTGTCGTTTGAACTTTGCGCGAATTTTAAGACAACAAGCAAAAAACAGCCGCAAGCCGCAACTGCGCCGATTCCAGCTCCGTACTACGAACAAAACCAAAATTGGTCGCATGACATCGGGCATATCTGTTTCACGCGCACCATTGACCCGGAACTATACAGCACGCAAAAAACAAAACGGGCTCCGACATATTAAAATTGAAAACAGTCCTCCGGTCGCGGTCGGAGGACTGTTTTTTTATAACATTTCTGCTACAATCAATGTGTTGCCGCTGTAAACCCAATCCGATTTATCGGGTCGGGGACGAAGACGGCAACACTCGCGGGTATCGTATAATGGCATTACCACAGCTTTCCAAGCTGTTGACGGGGGTTCGATTCCCCCTACCCGCTATGCCAAACAAAAACATTCATCATTAGACGAATATTTTTTGTTTGCGCATTTAATGTGACGTGGAATCGAACGGGGAACAATACGATTGTCTAAATAACTTTTATGGAAAAACAAAAATTATTACAGAAAGCATTAATTACAAGCGGTATTTGTATACTGTCACTGTTGTCGTGGAATGTAATGACCCTCCGCGCAGCAGAGCTGCGCGGTATCAGACGAATTAGAAATCGAAGAGCTTGAGTTGTGGGGATATTTCTTTCTTCTTTCCTTGATTTGCTACGTATCGTTTGATCGCGTCTCGATTGCCGCCTTCTCCGACCGTCGCTATGAAAAACCCGTCAGTCCAAAGTTCTCCATGCCATAGTTCTTCACGGAGGTCGGGATGGCGGCGGAATAACTCTTTGGCCGTGATGCTCTTTATCGCTTGGATGATTTCAGAAGGGCTGTACTTCGGAGCAGCGCTCAGGAGATAATGTATATGATTTTGATCAATACCAACCTGCTCAAATATCCAGTCATACCGCTCTTCGATTTCTGAACATATTCTGATAAGGGTTTGCTCGCGGTCAGGACGACCGAAGATAGATAGCCGATATTTGACCGGAGTTACAAAATGATAGTGAATTTGATAGGCATTGTGTTCAGTTGTCCTGACCGCTCGCATACCCTTATCTTACCATAGGGAGTACCGCGCAGCAGAGCTGCGCGGAATTATCGAGTTAAATTATCTATCAACACCAGTAAAAGAAAGTTCAATAACTATTCTAATATTGATGATGGGTACATTTGTATCGCCTATTTTTGCTTTCTACTATTGGAAAAAATTTGGAGAATCAAAATCTTTAACACCAGGCGAGAAGATTATTTTCAAAGAGCAAAGCCGAGATAAGATTGAAGCATTTTCTGACAAAAAGCTAAAGGGCAAATGGCTGGTTTTACCGTATGTAGTACTTTTTATTTTGTTTTTTGGTGGAGGAGCTTTTTTGTTTTATAAAAAATTTTTTGAAGAATCTACAAATATAAATTCAGAAAATCGTTATATTTTTATAGGTTTGCTTGTCATTACATCATTAGCGACCATCCCTGTTCTCCAAGAGGAAGATTGGCTAGAAATTTTGAAAATAAAGACAGAAATAAAATCAAAATTTCTTAATAACTACAAGGATAATATGTATTATACGGATTCGTATTTTGGATATCAAATTCACTATTTACTTCGTATTTATAATTATTTTTTTAACATTCTGGGAACAGGAATTTTAGGATTATTGGCTATTTACCTGGCATTTAGTTTTTTATCCTCGCTCACATTTTCAGAAATCATAGTTATTGTTTTAGTATTTATTGCCATTCAATTATACGAAATAAAGCAAAAAATGCGTTAATGAACTAAATAAGATTGAAGATGATAAATCTTCGCAAAAAACAAACCACTCCGACAGCAATCGGAGCGGTTTTCATTTCAAAAAGCGCTTTTTGAAATTGATTACATCACCATTTCTTTCAACTGTTTTGCGGCGCGGAATTTCGGTGCAACTTTTGCCTTAATCTGAATGGTTTCGCCGGTCCGGGGATTGCGGCCTTCGCGCGCCGCTCTTCGCAAAACCTTGAACACGCCGAACCCTGCGATTTTAACCTGCTCGCCTTTTACCATTGCTTTTGCAATGTTGTCAAACAAGCCGTCAACCAATTCCTGCGACGCTTTTTTCGTGCCGTTGGTCTGACCCATTACCCATTCTGCCAGCCATTTTTTATCGTACTTCATCATAAAAATAATCCTTAAAAACGATGAAAAAGCTTGAGTTTTGCTTAATCACACGCTTCTTTTATAAAAATTTGTTAGATATAATGCCTGCTTTTCGACCTTTTTAAGAAACACCTACACACAAAATATAACAAAATCAAGGATTTATGCAATTTTCAGTTATCCACAAGGTCGTTCGGAAATCTTATTTTTAAAACGCAAAAATTCCCAGCGAGAATTTTTGACTCACGCGCTGTTGCCTTTTTCTGTCAAGGCATAAAGCCGTTGACAGAATCGTGCAAAAGGCAACAGCGAGTGTTTAAAAATAAGATATCCTCACTTTGCATAGAAATTGCCGACCGCCAAAAAACAAACTTAACTTCGTTTACTTTTTCAAATCCTCTTGAATGATTTTTCTTACTTGTTCTATTTTTATTGTTTTTCCTGACGCATTGTCAATTTCCAAAAAAACTGCGTTGATTTCATACGGCGGCGCTTGAGCCACATCAACTTTAATTGGCGTCTGCGTAAGAAATCGTTTTAAATTTTGAGAAATTTCCTGGCCGATGATTGAATTGTGCGGACCCAAAAACCCGACATCGGAAATCAAGCCGGTGCCCTGCGGTAAAATTCTCGCGTCAGCGGTTGGCGTATGGCTGTGCGTTCCGAGCACCGCGGAAACCCGGCCGTCAACATGCCACGCCAAAGCAACTTTTTCCGAAGACGCTTCCGCGTGCCAATCAACCAAAATTATATTTGCATTTTTGCCGCTTTTATTTTCTTCAAGAATATTATCAAGCGCCAAAAAAGGCGAATCATAGTGAAACCGCATGTGCACTTGGCCGATTAAATTGATAACAAGTATTTCTTTATTGCCGAATGTAAAATAGCGATGACCTTTTCCTGCGCAAGCCGAAGACATATTTGCCGGACGAAGCAAAGGAAGTTTTGCGTCGTTCAACAATACATCAGCATTTTTTCCTTCAATGCTGTGATTGCCGCCGGTAACAATATCAACGCCCGCGCCAAGCATTTCTTTAATCGCGTTTTCAGAAATGCCAGCGCCGTGCGACGCGTTTTCTCCGTTTGCAATAATGACATCCGGCTTGTATTCTTTTTTCCATTGCGGAAGCATATGGCGCAGAACTTCTCGCCCGGGCCTGCCGAAAATGTCGCCGAAAAATAAAATTTTCATGCCGTACAAAAATTAACGGGCAAACCAAGTAGTAGAACTTCGGATGGTAAAAACAATAAACTTCTGTTCTAAATCACAACCAATAATCATGCAGTTTCTGTTAAAAATTTTGAAACTGCTCGCCCCGACCGCGGTCGGGGCGAGCAATCCGAAGTTTCACTACCTGGCAAACTCAATGGTTCGCGTTTCGCGAATCACATTCACCTTAATCTCGCCCGGATACTTCAATTCGTTTTCAACGCGATTGGCAATGTCCCGCGCCATGGTGCGCGCTTCCATGTCGCTTACTTTTTCCGGAGTCACAAAAATCCTGATTTCGCGGCCAGCTTGAATCGCATATGATTTTTCAACGCCCGGAAAGGAATTCGCAATCGCTTCCAAATCAGCCAAGCGCTTCAAATAATTTTCAACCGTGTCTCTGCGCGCGCCAGGCCTGGATGCTGAAATCGCGTCAGCAACCTGCACGATGACCGATTCAACAGTCTCGTACGGGTATTCCTCGTGGTGCGACTGCATCGCCTGAATAATGCGCTTGTCCGCGTTGAATTTTTCAAGGATTCTCCTGCCGATTTCAACATGCGTACCTTGCACTTCGTGGTCTACGGCCTTGCCGATGTCATGCAGAAGCGCGCCGCGCTTTGCGACATTTACGTCCGCGCCAAGTTCTTCGGCAAGCATGCCGGCAATGTGCGCCATTTCAATGGAATGCAAAAGCACATTTTGCCCGTAACTCGTGCGAAATTTCAAACGGCCGAGCAAACTTAACAACCGCGGGTCCAGATCAAATACGCCGATTTCGTATGATGCGGTCTCGGCCGCCTGCTTAATTTGTTTTTCAATGTCCGCGCGCGATTTGTCTACTGCCTCTTCAATGCGCGCCGGCTGTATGCGTCCGTCAAGAATCAACGCCTCCAAAGCGTTTTTTGCAATGTGCCTGCGCACCGGATCAAATCCTGAAATAACGATTGAGCCGGGGGTATCGTCAACGATAATTTCAACGCCCGCGGCGCGCTCAAGCGCGCGTATGTTTCTGCCTTCGCGGCCGATAATTTTTCCTTTGAGCTCGTCGGACGGAATATTTACCGTAGTAGTCGTTACTTCGGACGCGGTTGAAGTTGCAAGCCGTTGAATAATCGTGGTAATAATGTTTTTTGCTTTTCGTTCCAGTTCTTCAAGGCCAAATTGCTCCTGTTTGCGGACGCGCGCAAGCAAATCATCTGACCCTTCCTGTTCAATTTTTTTAATCAATTCTCCTTTTGCGTCATCTCGCGTCATTCCGGCAACCCGCTCAAGCTCAACCCCAACTTTTTCTTTCATGCCTTCCAATTCCGCTTTGATGGCGCGGACTTTTTCAATTTTTTCCTCAACGGCTTTTTCTTTTTCGTCAACGGACACGAATTTCTTATCCAGCAATTCCTCGCGCGACTGCAAGCGGTCTTCCTGTTTGCGCAATTGCGCTTCGCGCTCTTTTTCTTCCTGCTTTGCCTCGTCAATAATTTTTACCGCCTTATCTTTGGCGTCAATTAAAATTTCTTTTGCCTCTTGCTTAGAATCGTCAATAAGTTTTTTGAGCCGCGCCTCAATGGAATTTTTGCGCTGGCGCGCAATGGCTTGACGAATAACATAGCCCGCGCCGATTCCGACCAAAAACAAAATCGCCCCTCCAACGAGTGTTGCAATTTGTATATTCATAGTAATTATCGCGAAAGAGTCACTGGCTCCCGCTCAAGGCCGGAGCAATCCAAACACTGACGCTTGCAATTAAGCGCCGAGAGAACGAGAAAATATAGTGAGTAATGTTTGGAAAGACATAAAAATTGTTTCAATTTTACCTGTCTTTTCTGGCACAATGCATCTTTCGGTGGGTTTCAAAAACTAATAACAAAAGTGATTATATTCAGTATAGCAAACCAGCAAAAAAAAAACAACCCAGCGCCTTTTTGGCTCGCGATCCAAAAAGGCGCTTGGTAAATCGTGTTGGAACGTTTAAAAACAGTTATCTCCCAACAAATTCTTAAACATCTTTTCGTAAATTTTGCATTCCTATCATAAAAATCTATCTTTGTCAATAGCATTACAAAATTCGCAATATGCTACAATAAAAATGTGTCAAAAATTTTCAACAATTTTTTCTAAATTCTATGCCGTACAAACCAGTTATCATCATCATTCTTGACGGCTTTGGCGTGTCAACCGAACCAAAAGGAAACGCCGTTGCCGAAGCCCACAAGACGACTTTTGAATATCTGGAAAAATTTTTCCCGTTCGTATCTCTGCAAACATCAGGCGTTGCGGTCGGGCTTCCCTTTGGCGAAGCCGGCAATTCCGAAGTTGGGCACCTGACCATGGGCGCGGGCAGAGTCGTGTATCACCACCTGCCGCGCATTGTCGCGTCAATCCGCGACAACACATTTTACCAAAATCCCGCGTTTCTTAAAGCCGCGGAACACGTTAAAAAAAATAATTCGCGGCTGCACTTATTCGGGCTGGTTTCTTCGGGCTCGGTGCACAGTTACGCCGAGCATTTCCGCGCGCTCTTTCTTTTTGCCAAACGGCAAAATCTGCCGAATGTTTTTTTGCACATTATCACGGACGGCAAAGACGCCCCGCCGCAGGAAGGAAAAATTTTTATAGAAAACCTGCAAAAAGAACTTACGGAGCAGTACCCGAATGTCACTATCGCCTCGGTCATCGGCAGATTTTACGCGATGGACCGCGACGAACACTGGGACAGAGTACAAAAATGTTTTAATTTGCTTACCAAAGGCGAAGGCGCGCATATCCAAAATCCAATTCAATATCTTGGAGAAGAATACCAAAAAAATGTTTTTGACGATGCGATTGAACCCGCGCAAATAACCGACCAAACGGGAAACCCGATCGGCATCATGCAAAACAACGACGCTTTGATTATGTTTAACTTCCGCGAGGATTCCATGCGCGAAATCACTAAACCGTTTGCCGCGCCCGAATCCGATTTTGATTATTTTTCAAGAACCCCGTTAAAAAATTTTTTGCTGGTTACCATGACGGGCTACGAAAAAAATCTTGCCGGAGAAGTTGCGTTTCCGTCTCCGCAAATCAACTGGCCGCTCGGGCGCGTCATTGCCAAATCCGGAAAAACCCAATTGCACATCGCGGAATCGGAAAAATACGCTCATGTGACATATTTTTTCAACGGCGGCGAAGAAAAACCGTTTACGGGCGAAGACCGCATTCTTATTCCGTCAATACCGCAAGCGCATGCTGACGAAGCGCCAGAAATGCAAGCGGAAGCAATCGCAAAAGCAATTACGGATAACATTTCAAAATACGATTTTATCGTTGCAAATTTTGCAAACGCGGATATGGTGGGGCACACCGGAAATCTTCCGGCCGCAATTCAAGCCGTGGAAACATTGGATAAAATGATCGGGAATATCATTGAGCAAGCGCTCAAAACCGATGCGGTACTCGCCATCACCGGAGACCACGGCAATGCGGAACAAAAACTAAACCGCATCACCGGAGAGCGGCGCACCAAACACTCAATCAATGCCGTGCCGTTTTTTTTGGTCGGAAAAAATTTCATGCGGCAGAAAGATCGAAGCAACGAAGAAATTCTCGCGATGAAAAACCAGACCGCCGGCATTATCACGGATGTCGCACCGACCGTGCTGGCGCTGATGAATCTTGAACAGCCGGACGAGATGACCGGGCAAAATTTGCTACCGCAATTGCTGCAACAAACTCCTCAATTCTAAATTTTTATTTTATGTTGCATGAACTCAAACAAATCGGGCTTTCGGACAAAGAGGCAAAAGTATATCTTGCCTCGCTTGAGCTTGGCAAAGCGTCCGTGCAGGACATCGCAAAAAAAGCTGGGGTCAACCGCACCACCGCCTATATTATGATTGAGTCGCTCATCAAACGCTCACTCTTGTACACCGCGAAAAACGGAAAACGGCTCGCGTATGTCGCGGAAAATCCTGAAAAAATTTTGGAACTCATCCGTCTGCGCAAAAAAGATTTTGAAGAAAACGAACAGGACATTATTGCCATTCTTCCGGAACTGAAATCAATTTACAATCTCGGGCCCGAAAAACCGCGCATCCGTTTTTTTGAAGGGAAAGATGTTGCTCGTGCAATTTTTAACGATGTTTTGCAGACCAAACCGCACTCAATCGACGAAATGTATCCTGCTGATTATTTGCGTAATATATTTTCAAAAGAGGAAAGTGAAACAATCCACCAACAAATGATTGCGGAAAAAATAAAACAGCGAACCCTCTATACGAGAAAAGAGGGGCCTTACGAAACCCCGCTCTCCGAAAGCGAGGAGCGGTTTTTGCCGCAGACAACATTTCCGGTTTCCGCAAGCATCATCATCTATGATAAAAAAATCGCGTTGATTGCGCTTCGCGGAAAACTCATCGGCGTCATTGTGGAAAGCGAAGAAATCGCACGAACCATGCAAACAATGTTTCAGCTTGCCTGGGACGCCGCGGAACAATTTCAAAATTAAATTTTGGACATTCTCATATTCTCAAGAATATGAGAATGTTTTAATCGGAATTGAGAAAAAAATGCGGGCCTGCGCGTACGCAGGCCCTTTTGGAAACAGAACAGTTTGTTTTTTTCTGCTCTTTGCCAGTCAGACCAAACAATCATTTTGTTTAGTCTTTTGGTGTCGGCCAAAATGTCATCTTAATCAATACTTAACTTAAAATTTTATCCTCCTTGATATAAGTTATCTTCCGGCCATTTTCTCCCTCCTTTGGCGAGGGTTAGTTCCGGAGCCCCATGCCTCGGAACTGTTTCTATACTATCATATTTATAAAATCTTGTCAAGTTTTCACAACTCCACAACTATTTTATAATTAAAATACCGAAATAAAAAAAACTACTATGCCGACATTTAAATCATTTGAAAACTTTGGCGAATATGCGAAAAAGAAGGAGGAATTGCTAGCGCAGACAAAACGGGAACAGGCGTTCAAAGAAACCTTGGCCGGAAAATTCAGCGAGCTTCCGGGAGGTAATTTTGTTTCCGCGCTTCCCGGCGTTGAATCAATTTCCGTCACCCGCCCCGTTCATGAGCGCGCAAACCACATTACCGCGGATATTTTTTACCGCAAACCGGAAACGGACAAATTGGCGCACGCCACATTTACGCTCGGCGAGCAGGGCCGCCTTTCCGGCGTTATCCCGAAAGAATTGGGCAACATAACGCGCGAGCAAATTATTGACGAAATCGTTGATATGTACCGGCGGATCAATTTGAATTTTTGGGAATATTTGCCTGAAGAAAAAGACATTGTGTTATCCGGACACGAAGACAGGGGAATCGACGGGAAAGAGCGCGCACCCGCGCGCGTTGACTTGCGGCGCCTTGAATTTTTGGAAAACCAGCCTGATGTTCTGTTCGGTTTTCTCCAAAAAAATGTGGGGTTTAACGGATACCGCGGGTTCGTGTTTCCGAAATTTTTTGTGCTGGAACATCCGGTTGCGGAAAACGCGGCATTTTTTATTGATTTTGAAAAAAAAGATTACCTTGACATCGGGGAACGGAAAAAACTTCCGCCGGAACAGCGCCTTCCCAAAGACGAACGAAAAAAAATACTGGAAACATATTGGCTGCCAATACGGCCAAAAACAAAATCAACGGTTGAATCGGAAGGGCGCGCCAGCCGGGTAGTGCACAAACCAACCGACGCGTGGATTGACCAAA
>JAGXAD010000095.1 GCA_018971745.1 Patescibacteria group bacterium | reverse complement strand
GAAAAGCTCCTATATGGCGTATGCAATGTCGGTTATCGTGTCGCGCGCCCTGCCTGACGCGCGGGACGGACTAAAGCCGGTGCACCGCAGAATTTTATACGCGATGAATGAAATGGGGCTGAAGCATAACGCAAAGCTCGTCAAATCCGCGCGCGTAGTCGGCGAGGTGCTTGGCAAATACCATCCGCACGGCGACACGGCGGTGTACGATTCAATCGTGCGCATGGCGCAGGATTTTTCTTTGCGTTATCCCTTGATTCAAGGGCAGGGCAACTGGGGATCAATTGACGGCGATGGGGCCGCCGCCATGCGCTACACCGAAATGAAAATGACTTCCATTGCCGAAGAAATGCTCCGCGACATTGAAAAAGAAACCGTATCGTTCGTTGACAATTATGACGCAACTCGCTCTGAACCGACGGTGCTTCCCTCTGCAATCCCGAATTTGCTTTTGAACGGATCGGAAGGCATTGCGGTCGGGATGGCAACCAAAATCCCGCCGCACAATCTCACGGAACTGGTATCGGCCATTGTGCATTTGATTGATCATCCCAAAGCCGACATTGACGAATTGTTTGCATTCGTCAAAGGACCTGATTTTCCGACCGGCGGCGTGATGTTCAACGAAAAAGAAATCCAACAGGCGTATGTGACGGGCCGGGGCGCCATTTTGACGCGCGCGAGCGCGGAAATCGTTGATACCAAGCACGGCAAACAGATTGTAATTACGGAAATTCCGTATCAGGTGAACAAGTCCGAGCTGATAGAAAAAATGGCGGATTTGGTCAAAGAAAAAAAAGTTGAAGGCATCAAGGACATTCGCGACGAATCGGACAAAGAAGGCGTTCGCATTGCGATTGACCTGAAGGACTCGGCGTTTCCGCAAAAAATTTTGAACAATTTGTACAAACATACGGATCTTGAAAAATATTTTCACATGCACATTTTGGCGCTGGTTGATAACGGCATTCAGCCGCAAACGCTCTCGCTGAAAGGAGCTTTGGAAGAATACATCAAACACCGCGAGGTTGTGGTTACGAAGCGCACGCAGTTTGATTTGGCGCGGACTCGTGAGCGGATTCACATTTTGGAAGGATTGAAAAAAGCGCTTGACCATATTGACGCGGTGATTCAGACCATTAAAAAATCCAGCGATCGCGACGAGGCGCACATTAATCTTGTAAAGAAATTTAAATTCAGCGATGTGCAGGCAACGGCGATTTTGGAAATGCGTTTGCAGACGCTTGCAGGTCTTGAGCGCCAAAAAATCGATGATGAACTGAAAGAAAAATTGGCGTTGGCGCGCGAGCTTGAATCAATTTTGAAAGACCCGAAACGGATTTTCGGAGTCATTAAAAAAGAGTTGCTGGAAATTCAGCAAAAATATGGAGACGAGCGAAGAACGAAAATCGTAAAACACGCCGCCGCGGAAATCGCAGAAGAAGATTTGATTCCGGAGGAGGAAGTGATCGTGGTGGTAACGCGCGGAGGGTACATCAAGCGCCTGAAACCCGAAACCTATCGCGTGCAGAAACGGGGCGGCAAGGGCATTATCGGCATGGAAACCAAAGAGGAAGACATGGTGGAACATTTCTTAACGGCAAATACGCATTCCGATTTATTATTCTTCACGAATTCCGGAAAAGTGTTTCAGATAAAAGCGTACGAGGTGCCGGAGGGCTCGCGCATTTCAAAAGGCAAAGCGATTCACAATTTTCTTTCCATCGGAACCGATGAATTCATTACTTCGGTGCTTGCCGCGTCTAAAAAATCATCTAAAAAAGAAAAGGAGAGCAGAGCGGACGGAGCGAGTTACGCGTATTTAATGATGGCGACGAAACATGGTATTATGAAGAAGGTGGAAGCGACGAGTTTTGAATCGGTGCGACGGTCGGGACTCATCGCGATTACTCTTAAAAAGGGCGATCTGCTAAAATGGGTACGGCCGACATTTGGGAAAGATGATGTCGTGGTGGTAACGCGCGCGGGACAGGCAATTCGTTTTGGCGAAAAAGACGTGCGGCCCATGGGAAGAAACGCGGGAGGCGTGCGTTCAATCAAGCTTAAGAAAAAAGACGATGAAGTGGTCGGGATGGATGTTATCGCGACTGCCGATGCCGACCTCGTAAAAAAAGCGGAAATGCTTGTGATGATGGAAAACGGCTACGGCAAGCGAACGCCGCTGAAAGAATACAAGCGGCAACACAGAGGCGGATCAGGCATTAAGACCGCAAAAGTAACCGCAAAAAACGGGTCGGTCGTGATGACAAAAATTTTAACCGGCGAGGAGTCGGAAATTATCGCGATTTCGCGGAAGGGCCAGGTCATTCGTACGGAAATTTCCGCAATCCCGACTTTGGGCAGGGCAACGCAGGGCGTGCGCATTATGAAACTTAGCGAAGGAGACAAGTTGGCGTCGATTACGACATTGTAAAACTCCAAATCTTCAATTTACAATTCTCAATTTTCAATCAATGAAACAATTTTCAATTTTCAGACATGAAACGATAGGAAAAAAGTTTGAAAATTTTGTCATTGAAAATTTAATGAAAATTGTAAATTGATAATTGGAAATTAAGTTCTTGTATTGATACCTTATACATTAAGTATGCCCGAACAACAAAACCCTCTTTATAATTTAGGCCTAAATACCGGCACCACGAGTTTTCTGCATCCGGAACGGATTGCGGCGCGGTTTGATTTGAAGCCCGGCATGATTGTCGCCGATTTCGGAGCTGGGGCAGGATTTTTTACCGTGCCGATGGCGCGCCTGGTTGGCGAAAAAGGAAAAGTATACGCGATTGACATTTTGCAATCTATGCTTGATTTGATTAAGGGCAAGACCGACCTTGAGCATTTGTTGAATGTGGAATTGGTGTGGTCAAATTTGGAAGAAGCCGGCGGCTCGCGCCTTAAAGACGGCATCGTTGATTTCGTGATAATCGCGAATATCTTATTTCAGGCGGAAAACAAGGTGGCATTGTTTGAAGAGGCATACCGCATCCTGAAAACCGGCGGGCGCCTTGCGGTGATTGAATGGGACGAAAACAAATTTTCAGCGGGACCGCCCGGAGCTTTGCGCATCCCGAAAAAAATCGCAACCGGCCTTGCCCAGCAGTCGCGCTTTCACCTTGACCGCGAATTTGAAGCGGGCAGCCATCACTACGGGCTGATGTTTAGAAAATAAATTCAAAACGCAAACGTCAAAATTTTCTTTCGTTCATTTTGATTTTTGAGATTTGAATTTTTTATTTTTTTTGTGAATTTGAACAAAACGCAACTGATTATTTTCGGTTCGGTCGTCGTGGTAACGTTTCTGCTTGTTTTGATTTTTTTGGGCATTCTTCCGGGCTTAAAAAAAACCTCGTTTCAGGGATCAACAATAGTTTTTT
>JAGXAD010000094.1 GCA_018971745.1 Patescibacteria group bacterium | reverse complement strand
GGTTGCCGATGAAGTGGCGATACGGAACATAAAGGTTGAAATTCCTACGGGACCGTTCACCGCAGTAACGCTGAACTGGAAGAGTACCGGACGGCCTGAAGTCAGTTTGCCGGTTCCCGAGAACGGAATGACCGAAACAACCGGGTATGCCTTAAACAATCTTACCCCGTTGGTTGCCGTGTCGTTGCCTACTGAACCTCCGGCAATAGTCGCGCCGGATGACGCGCCAATGCCAATGGTGCCTCCTGTAGTTCCTGCGTCATCGCCGTCCCAATCAACTTTCAACAACGCGCCTGAAGTTCCGACTTGCGAAGTGCCGATCATCGCCGTGTCAATTTTCACGGTCAGAAGCGCATCGCCGTCTTTCGGAACCACAAAGTCCTGCGTAAAGGTTGAAGTTGCGTTGCGGCTGGTGCCGACAAAGGTACCCGCGCCGATTTGCGTTGCGCCGTTCCATACGGTGAATTGCGCGATATCGGTTACGGAGCTGGAAGCGGTTACGGTTACCGGGGACATCTGCAAAGCGATTTTCTTCACATTGATCGCTTCGTTGGTCGCGTGGAATTTCAACGAGGTTACGACATTGCCGGTTGTATTCGCGGCAACAAGCTTATACGGAGGCGTGGTGCCGGTGTCAAGCGTAATGGTCAAAGAACCGTTTGCCGAAGCAGTCATTAATTGGCCTTGCGATGCGGTAACGGTCGGAGTGAAGGACTGGCCGCTGGTCAAGCCGGTGGCTGACTGCGCGGTTGCTCCTGAAATGCCCCACTCATATTTGCCCGTTGCGCCGCCTTTGATGTTGCACTTTGCAGACACGGTCTTCAAGGTTCCTTTTGGAACAAGCAAATTGTTGTCAAAAGTGATTACCGTGCTTGAGCCGACTGAGGCCGCTACCGGATTCAACACATTCGTGCCGGTATTCAAGGCGGTTGCTCCGTCGTACCATGTGCAGGAAGTCAAATCAGTTGCGTTACCCGAGGCAACATTGAACTCAAAGTTTGCCGAAGTAAAGCGCACATCTTCTCCGGAAGCTGAAGCGTCAAACACATAGTTTGCAAAGGTAAATCCGTTTGCTCCGCCAACCACATTCTGCGCCACTGGATTTCCTGAAGCGCTAATTGCGGTTGCGGCTGATTTTACCGTCATCGTGTTCGCGTCAAGCTCGCTTGACGGGCTCGGGGTAATGGAATTGCCGGTTACCTGGCCGGTAACCGATGTCCAATCGGTGCCCGGAGTGGTGGATGCCTGAATCGTGTCGTTATTCTTGAAATCAGTTCCTAATTTGCCTTTCAGAGTATAGGTATGCTTGCCGATCGGATAAGTAATGGTATCCGTAAAGGTTACATAACCGGTATTTAAGCCGGCTGCGTCATCTGTACCGTCTTTCGGTCCTGCAACGATTTTTCCCGTGTCATCATACAGCGCGATATTGGTCATATCCGAAGGCGTTTGAGCCGCGCCTGACGCGCGAATAATCATGAAGTGGAATTTTGAACTTGCCACTGAAATCGGCTCGCCTTTTGCTTCCACATTGAAACCGCCCAAGGGCTGCGCCGAAAGGTTGATGGCAATGTTTTGCGCGGCAACCGTCGTTGCTTTTTCAACATTCATAGTGCCGTTTGCCACGGTTACTTTGAAGCCGTCATAGTTCGGATTTGCCGAATGGAACTTGCCGTCGTCAGCAGCTGCCGCAACTTCGGCCGCGGTCGGCGTTACGCCGTAACCGTACTGCTGGCCAACCATGTACATATCGGTGTAGCGATACAAATCAAAGTTAACCGTTCTTCCTGAACCGCCGGCAATATCGCCCTTGATCCAAATTTCACGGCTGTTGCCTTTCAAAATATCCAATCCTTTGCCGGAATTTTCCGGGAATGTCGCGGTAAAGTATTTGCCGTCCGTGCTGACTACCGGCGTGTATGCGGTGCCGTCAACGTAAACCATAACATTTGCCATGTCTGCCGGCGCAACTGATCCGGAATTATTCCAGCTGATTGATTTCAGCCACAAATCCTCGCCTGAACCCGCCGTTACTTTCAACGAAGAAAAGACATAACCCGTGGTGCCGACCGGTTCCGTTTGCGAAGAACCCGGATCCATCGGACCGCGAACCAAGGTTGCGGTGCCGACCGTCAAAGTTTCGTTAATGGTCATGCCCGTGCCCATTACCGGCAGGGAACCGTTCACGGTGCTTGAACCGGCGTCAACGGCAATAACATTCAAGCGGATAATCTGGCCGCCGTTCGCGCCTGCCGCAGTCGGACGATTAACCGCAACTGCGATGTGGCGGGTTGAACCGGCTTTCACGACAAACGGAGTATTTAAGATTGACTGATGATTTGAATTAATGGTCTTGGAAAGGCCGATCTGCAAACCGGTGTCGCGATCAAGCAAGACCACGCTTGAAATCGCGGAGTCAACGCCGATGCCGCCTCGCTCAACCGTTACCGAGTTGACCGTTACGTCGCCGTCAGACGACGCGGTAAAATCAACATTGGTGAACGGAACGCGCGCCGTGTTAAACGGAACGATGTTTGCGTCCGGTTGCGCAGGCGCCGTTACGGTCAAGCCCTTTCCGACGGTCGTAGTGGTTGTGCCGCCGGTGGTTGTGCCGCCGGTGGTTGTGCCGCCGGTGGTTGTGCCGCCGGTGGTTGTGCCGCCGGTGGTTGTGCTCGCCATACTCGCAAATTTTGCCTGCGAAATTTTACCAAAATATCCTGCGGCAGGACTTACTCCCATAGCTGCCTGCCATTTTGCAACCGCGGCTTTGGTAAGATTGCCAAAAAATCCGGTTGCGGATACGCCCAGGTATCCTCCCGATGCCAAATAATTTTGCAGACAAGTTACATCGGCTCCGCGCGAACCTACGGTTAACGCGCGAGTAAATGTGCATGCCGCCGTACCTCCGGTTGTTGCACCGCCTTTCAACGCGTTTAATTGCGCGGTCAGGGCGGCGATTTGCGCCTGCAGATCTGAAAGCAGATCAGCGGAAGCAACAAGAGGCATAAATGCCACAGCGCCCGAAAGCACCGCAGCGGTTGAAATCGTTACGGCAATTTTTTTCCATGCCGCAACTTTTATGTATCCTTTGTCCATAATTTTTTAATGAATGATTTTGCTTACCCTTGCGCATTTAAATATTTAAATATGACAAGAGCAAACGCAATCTGAATTTCATGATTTTTCTTTTTCGACGAATCCCGCACGGTGCGGGATAAAAAAGTTCAACCATGAAAATGTTACCTAACTAATAACACGAAATAACAATATTCGGAGTCAAATCTTCCAAGCGCTCAAATTTGCAAACGCTTATCGCATTACTAACGCGTACAAATTTGAGCGCTCGGCCGACCAGACTTTAAAACTCCTTGAATGAATGAAAACAAAATATATCTCATTTCAAATACTCTCGTAT
>JAGXAD010000093.1 GCA_018971745.1 Patescibacteria group bacterium | reverse complement strand
TGCAGCGGTCGCGTGAAATCAATCGGGTTTCTTTCTTTGCAGGAAGCCGCGCAAGCCGCAGCAGCTACCAAGCCGTTTTTGCCGGGATACGATTGGGTGAGCGAAAAAAATTTTTGCAATGCGTGCTTTTTGGGAGGCGCGCGCCACATTCCGGTTGACGTTGCGTAAGAAAAAGAGAAAAATAAAAAGCCCCGTTTTGTTGCGGGGCTGTTTTTGTAATCTTCGGCGTTCATCTTTTATTCCAGCGAAATTGACCGGATTAAATTTTTATTCGCCCAATAGATTTTTTTGCCGTTCGGATCGTAGAAAAAATGGTTGGCGTTTACATCAATGACTGTTGAGGCGAGTATTCCGCCTCGCGGGTCAATTTCGCTCAATACAATCCGTTTGTCCGTAAGGTAGAGCAGGTGGACATTATCGTCAAGCCATACGGCATCGCGGATGGTTTCTTTTCCGTCCGTTTTGAAAACGGCGGTTATGTCGCCCGATTTTTCAAACGGGGATTCTTTGCTGTCTTTGAGCCACAGAATGTTTATTTCCTGCCTGTTCCAGTATGCGATTTTATCGCTAAATGGACTTATTGCGGCGTTAGCGGTATCGTGCGCAAGCATGCGGAGTTCTTCTGCCGGATCTGAAAGGAAAAATAGCCCGCCGCCTTGATCAATAATGCCAAGTGCGCTGCTTGCGGGCGAGGAAATAAATTTGGAAGGAACGTTTGTAAGAAAGAATCCTTTTTTGTCAAGTACCGTGATTTGTTTGCCGAGAAAATCAGAAAACGCCAAAAACCCGTTTTTGTCCAAAAAGAAAATGCCGTTTTGCGCCGGAAAAAACGAATTGACGTTTGAAATTACGAGGTTTGCGGTTTGGGACGCCGTGTCATAGAGGAATAAGTTGGTTTGGTTGTCTTGCAGGTATAATTTGTTTTCATCAAGCGGATGAAATGAAATTTTTTTGATTGTTTTGAGCAAAATTGTTTTTGCCGCGTTGTTTGCGAAATACGAAATCCGTTGCGGAAGTGACGCAATAATTCGGAATTCGTCGTTGCTGATGTCGGCAACGGTCCAGTTTGCGTTATTTTCCTTCGCGAAAGTTTTGATAAGCAGTTTTTGTTTGGTCGGGCTTAATGCGGTTTCAAGAACATGCCGCACATCGGTGTTTGTTATTTGGTTTGTCGCGGTGTCAAGGAGAAACAGCCGGGTATCTTCGTTTTCTGAAATTGTGATTACGGCGGAAGCTCCTGCGGCGGGATCAATCGTTTTAATCGCCATTGCCGGAGAGGTAATTTGAAATACGGTTGTTTCAGCCGGCTCTTGAGGAATCAGGAAAATATTTCGGAATTCGCTGACGGTGCCGTTTTTGACAACGACTTTTTTTTGCCACGGCTGATACCGTTCTTTTTCCACGCGAAGCAAATAGGCGCCTTCCGTAATGTCGTTGAGGAGGGCGCCGCGCGACAAAAACGAATTTTCTTTTGCGAGCGCTCCGTTGAGAAATACTTTTGCGCCGGTAACGTTTGTTTTAACGAAAATGCCGCCGGTCGGCAAAAGCGTGCGCGATCGCAGGTCAACGAATATGCCGATGGAATAAAAAATAACAAACGGAGCCGCAATTAAAAAAAGTGCCGTTAAACCATAGAGCAAAATCCTGCGCCGGGTTTTTGACAGTGCAAATTTCATAACTATGATTCAGTGTAACAAAAAATCAGTATTTTTAACAGTCTAATTCATGTATTTTACATCAACATATAATTGTTTTACGATGAAAATATGGAGCAATTCGTCATCACCGGCGGCAAGGCGCTTTCCGGAGAAGTACAATTACGGGGCGCAAAAAACGCGGCAACCAAAATGATGCTTGCAACTTTGTTGACCGATGAGCAATGCGTTCTTGAAAATTTTCCTGATCTTGGCGATACCGCAATTACCGCCGAATTGTGCAAACAGATAGGAAGCAATATTGTCAAGCATGATAAGCATACGGTTGCGATTCAGACCGCACAAGTTTTAAATCCGCGCGTGAAGCCGTTGTCGCGCAAAAACAGAATTCCGATTTTGGCGATCGGGCCTCTTCTGCATCGCGCCGGCGTTGCGGAAGTTCCGGTGGTCGGGGGAGACCGCATCGGCCCGCGTCCCGTGAATTTTCACATTGACGCGCTTTCACAGATGGGCGCGGAAATCGTTGTTACGGACACTTCGTTTATTGCGACATCGCCGAACGGCATGTTTGGGAAAGACATTACTTTGCCGTATCCGTCGGTTGGCGCCACGGAAAATATTATGTTAGCGGGCGTGCTTGCGCAAGGCCGTACGATTATTCGCAACGGCGCAAAAGAGCCGGAAGTGCTTGACTTGATTAAAATGCTGCAGAAGATGGGAGCCATTATCGGCATTGAAGCGCATCGGACCATTGTGATTGACGGCGTCAGGCGTTTGCGCGGCGTAACGCATACAATTTTGCCGGACAGAAATGAAGCGGTTTCGTTTGCGGCGATGGCGTACGCAACCGGAGGAAATATTTTTGTGCGGGGCGCCGTGCAGGATCATCTGCTTGCGTTTTTAAATATGGCGCGGAGAGCCGGATGCGATTACGAAGTGCGCGAGAATGGCATTCGTTTTTTTGCTGACGCGGCACAAAAATTTAATCCGGTTGCCATTGAAACCGATACGCACCCGGGTTTTATGACCGATTGGCAGCAGCCGTTCGCGGTGCTCCTGTTGAACGCGCGCGGCACTTCAACGATTCATGAGACGGTGTATGAAGACCGGTTTGGCTATGCTCATGATTTAAAAAAAATGGGTGCCGACGTAAGGGTAACGGCGGATTGTTTGGGAAATGCCCCTTGCCGTTTCCGGGGAAATCGGTATAATCACAGTTGTGCGATTCAGGGGCCGGTTTTACTCCAAGGGACCGAAATGGAAATTCAGGATATCCGTGCTGGTATGGCTCATTTGATTGCGGCACTATCTGCGGAGGGCGTATCGCGCATTTCCGGCATTGAGCATTTGGACAGAGGATATGAGGATATTGACAGCAAGTTGCAAGCATTGGGAGCTGGCATACGGCGTGTTCCGGTATAAATTCCTTTTTGGCCTTACTGGTTTTATGCAAATTGCAAAAACCAAAATGTAAAATTTTGGATGGAAAATTTTTCCGAAGAAAAATTTTCTTTCTTTCATTTTGACTTTTGCATTTTGCATTTGAGCGTTAGCGATTATGCCAGGTAGTGAAACTTCGGATGGTCCGCCCGATGCGGATAGTTTCAAGTTCGCCATTGGTGGCATATGTTTTATTGACTAGAGTTTTTTAGCGACGTATTATCAATTTTTTAATCCGAAGTTCTACTATCTGGTATGTTTTTCATAAAAAAAATCGGAATTGACCTTGGCACTGCAAATACGCTGGTGTTCGTGCCGGGCAAAGGAGTTGTGATTAACGAGCCGTCCGTGGTTGCGGTTGCGGCGGCAGACAATA
>JAGXAD010000092.1 GCA_018971745.1 Patescibacteria group bacterium | reverse complement strand
ACAGATTATAGGGTTTGAAAATTGAAAATTCAATGAAAATTTAAAATTGATAATTGAAAATTAATTTCTGATTTTATTTGCGGAGAAAAACTTTTAACTCCGACGGATTCAACGAGAAATTCACCGCGGATTCCATGGAAATCTCGCCTCTGCGCACCAAGTCAACCAATGACCGGTTCAAACTCATCATGCCGGATTCGGAACTCGTTTCAATGACCAAATCAATTTCGTGAATTTTGTTTTCCCGAATTAAATTTCTAACCGCTGAATTCGCAACCATAATTTCAACCGCGGGAATAAGCCCGCCGGACACTCTCGGCACAAGCCGCTGGGAAACAATGCCGATTAAGCTGGAAGAAAGCTGAGCGCGAATCTGATTTTGCTGGCTTGCTTCAAAACTGTCAATGATGCGATCTATGCTTTGCGCGGCATTATTCGTGTGCAAAGACGAAAGAATCAGATGCCCGGTTTCCGCGGCGGTCACGGCAGTCGCAATCGTTTCGGTGTCGCGCATCTCTCCCACCATACCGACGTCAACGTCTTCACGGAACATGGAGCGGAGCGCCGCAGGAAAATTTTTGGTGTCAATGCCAACTTCCCGCTGATCAACAATTGAGCGGTCCGAAGTAAATAAATATTCAATCGGGTCTTCAATCGTAATAATATGCTCGGTTCGCGAATGATTGATGTAGTCCACCATAGACGCAAGCGTAGTTGTTTTCCCGTGCCCGGTCGGTCCCACAACCAATAAAAATCCCTGCGGACGGTCGCAAAATGAAGCAAGAATGTCAGGCAGATTTAATTCTTTAAAGGTTCTGATTTTTGTCGGAATCAGGCGCATTGCCACCCCCGGAAATCCGCGCTGGAAAAAAACATTGGTCCGGAACCGCGCAATGTCCTTAAACGGATACGAAAAATCAAGCTCTTTGGAATCAAGAAACGTTTTTTTCTGTTCGGGCGTCAAAATAAACGAAACAAACGCGTCGGCAATTTCCGGCGTGGTAATCGTTTTTTTAACCAATTCAACCAAATTGCCGTCAAACCGAAGCGTCGGATGGCGGCCTACGGTAATGTGCAAATCGGACGCGCCTTCTTTCAACACAAGCTGAAATAAATCTTCAAATTCTTCTTGATAATTCATAATAACCAAATGCAAAAGTTAAAATTCAAAATGCAAAATTTTGGTTTGAAAATTTTTCAGAAGAAAAATTTTCTTTCATCAATTTTGACTTTTGATTTTTGACTTTTGATTTTTAAATTTATGTTACGGCGTTGCCTGATTCAGGCCGGAGCTTTTCTGCGGAATTGAATCGGTTTCAAGGCAATAACTTAACACATAGGTTAATCCGTTGCTTGAGTAATAAAATTTGTAATTTCCCTGATTGATGGGGTCGGTCGGAATTGAGGGGAGAGAACCGTCCTGCACAAGCGTTTGCCCGGCGCCGCTTGACGAAGTAATTGCCTCGCCGCACGACGAAATGTTTGAACAATTTGCCGGAGGAAGCGGACTGCAAGGTCCCGGAGCCGAAGAAACGGGATAGGTTCGCGCGTTCGTTGCGTACAAATTCAAAGCGGTCTGTATGGTTTTTATGTTTTGTTCGCGCGTCGCGTCTCTGGCTTTCAAACGCACCTGGCTGTAAAACGCCAATGCCGCCGAAGCAAGCATGGCGATAATCGCAAGCACGACCAAGAGTTCAATGATGGTAAATCCCTTTTGATTGCATTTGTGGTTAAAATGTAGCATTAATTTTCAATTATCAATTTTAAATTTTCATTGAATTTTCAATTTTCAAACCCTATAATCTGTGCCGCTGTTTGAAAATTGGGTCATTGAAAATTTATTGAAAATTGGGAATTAAAAATTGAAAATTTTTTCCATTTTTCATTCCACTTTTTGTTTTTATCTTACTTATATCACTTCCATCAATTCATTCAATCCGATTATACCATGAAGCACTTTGAGAATGCCATCCTGCCGCATGGTAATCATGTTCTGACGCACGGCTTCCGACGCAATTTTTGATTCCGAAGGCCCTTCCAGAATAATTTTTTCAAGCTCTTTGGTCATTGCCAACACCTCAAACACGCCGATTCTGCCGCGCGTTCCCTTGGGACACGAGGAAGAAACTTCGCCTTCAAATACGCGCGTGAATGACCCGGGCGCAAATTCTTTTTTATACGATTCCGGCAATTTGCCAAGCTCTTCCAAAATAATTTCTTTGGCGCGCCCGTCAATGGCAAGCTCTTTACGCGATTCTTCGCAAAGTTTGCGCACCAAGCGCTGGCCCATGGCAAGAATAAGAGTTGAAGGAATCAAAAACGGGTCAACCCCCATGTCAATCAAGCGCGGAATCACGCCGATGGCATTATTGGTATGAAGCGTTGAAAGCACCAAGTGTCCGGTCAGGGCCGCGTGCACCGCAAGCTGGGCGGTTTCCTTATCACGGATTTCGCCGACCATAATAATATCAGGGTCCTGGCGGACTATGGACCGCAAGCCCGAAGCAAAATCGTAATTAATTTCCGGATGCACTTGCGACTGGTTGACGCCCGCAAGATAATACTCAATCGGGTCCTCCAAACTTACGATATTTTTCCCTTCCTGATTCAGAATTTGCAGAAGCGCGTACAAGGTAGTTGATTTTCCCGAACCGGTGGGTCCGGTAATCAGCACCATGCCGTAAGGTTTTTTAATGTTTTCCTCAACCACGCGCAAATTTCTTCCTTCAAGCCCGAGATCCGGAAGCGTTTTAATGCCGATTTCCGGATCCAAAATGCGAATCGCGACTTTCTCGCCGAAACTCGTCGGAAAAGTTGACACGCGAAAATCAATTTCCTTGTCAAGAACCCGTGCGTGAAACCTGCCGTCCTGCGGCACGCGGTTTTCGTCAATTTTCATGTTCGTCATCACCTTGATGCGCGACACAATCGCGTTATGCACCGCCACGGGCAAAAGCAGACTGGTGTACAAAACGCCGTCCACGCGAAATCTGACGCGGAGCTTGTCCTGCACCGGCTCAATGTGAATGTCCGACGCCTTACCCTCCACGGCGTGCCGCAAAATCACGGCAACCATTTTGGTAATCGGGGCTTCTTCCACGAACTGCCCCTTTTCCTGCGTTACGATTTTCGGCGCAGCGATTTTTTCCTCCCCTTGCTCAATTTCAAATTCCGAAAGCGCGTGCGTTACCTCGCCGCCGATGCTTTTGTATTCTTCAATGATGGATTCAAAATCTGCCTCGCTGATCAGAAATATTTTTACGGTAATGTTCAGGCGGTTCGCAATAAATTTCAAGGCGTTTTGGGCTTTGACGTCATCGGGGTTCACCATGCCGACTTGTAAAATGTTTTCCTCCTGCGACAGCGGAACAAACTTGTAAAACCGCGCCGACTCCTCAGGCACGTTTTTCAAAACCTCAAACGCGACTTTTTTTCCGCCCAACGCAACTGCGGGAACGCCGAATACTTTGCTTTTTGCTTCCAAAATTTCTTTTTCGGCAATGCCCTTTTCCGCAAGAATC
>JAGXAD010000091.1 GCA_018971745.1 Patescibacteria group bacterium | reverse complement strand
CCGACTCCGGCGGATTTCAGGTGTTTAGTTTTGGATTTGGCAGGGACCACAAAGTAGGAAGGAACACTACTTTGTTTCCCGGAGAGGCGTCGCAACAAGAAATGCGCAGCCAAGAAATTCGCGCTCCGTCAAATCTGAAAATTTTTGAGGAAGGCGTAATTTTTAATTTGCCTTCGGGCGAGCGCATGTCGCTCACGCCGGAAAAATCAATTGCCGTTCAGGAAAAGCTTGGAGCCGACATTCTGTTTGCGTTTGACGAGTGCACATCGCCCTTGTCCGATTATGAATACAACAAACAGGCAATGGAGCGGACGCATCGCTGGGCAGAACGGTCGCTTAAGGCTCACGCGAAAAAAGATCAGGCGCTCTTTGGCATTATTCAGGGAGGCGAGTGGCGTGACTTGCGCGAGGAATCGGTTCGCGCGATTTCCGCAATGCCGTTTGACGGATTTGGCATGGGCGGATATTTTGGAAAAACAAAAGAAAAAATGTACGAGTTGCTGAATGTTGTAACTGATTTGTTGCCCGAAGAAAAACCGCGGCATCATTTGGGTATCGGTAGGCCTGAAGACATTCCGCGTTTGATTGATGCGGGAATTGATTTGTTTGATTGCGCCGCACCCACGCGAGAAGCGCGGAACGGAACGCTTTACCGGGCAGGGGACAACGCGCTGATTCAAAAATATCAATTTCGCAACCGATTTGAGCCGATAAGCAGGGATTGCGGGTGCTACGCTTGCGCGAATTTCACGCTTGCGTATCTGCACCATTTGTTCCGCGCAAAAGAACTGCTGTATTATCGTCTGGTGTCAATTCATAATTTGTATTTTGTGAATAACCTCGTTCGGAAAATCCGTGAAGCGATTTGAATATGTTTTATGTTATCTGCCACAACATCCGCTCGCGGGAAAATATCGGCTCTATATTTAGGACGGCTGACGCGTTTGGTTTGAATAAAATTTTTCTGACCGGATATACTCCCGTGCCCCCGCATGAAAAAATTTCAAAAACCGCGCTTGGCGCGGAACAATTCGTGTTGTGGGATAAAATGTTTTCGGTAAGTCGTTTGATAACGCGCCTGAAAAAAGAAAAATTTGAAATGGTCGCGCTTGAGCAGTCGCAAAAAAGCCTTGATGTTGCGCGCTATCGGCCGTCAAAAAATATCGCACTTATTCTTGGTAACGAAGTAAACGGAATTCCGCCGGCGATTTTGAAAAAGTGCGACCGAATTGTAGAAATTCCGATGCAAGGCAAAAAAGAATCATTGAATGTCGCGGTGGCATTCGGGGTGGCGGCGTACGCAATATCGCAAAAGCAACAAAAGTTATAAAAGCGGCAAAAGAAATGATAAAGCATATTCGCGCGAATAAGCCGATACGCTTTTTCTTTTTGCGGCTTTTTTCTATAATGAGGATGTGATCAAAAAGTTTTTTCTTGTTGCGTTATTTGGTATACTGATGATAGGTGGGGCGATTTGGTATTTTTTGAAATTCCGCGAAGGAACGGCGGTAAATCAAAATGTGCCGCAATCAATCAAGAGCATGGAAACGGTAACCATCACAACAAAAGACGGCGTTCAAATTATCGGCGATTATTATCCGGCAGGCGCGGAAAACGCACCGATGGTTTTGTTATTGCACATGATGCCGGCTACCCGAAAAAGCTGGGTTGATTTTGCCGAGAAATTGAATGAAGCCGGTATGGGCGCGCTTGCGATTGACCTTCGCGGGCACGGCGATTCGTTAAACAAAACGGACGGAACCTATTTGAATTATAAAAATTTTTCCAATGTTGAGCATCAATTATCAATTCATGATGTTGAAGCGTCAGTTGATTTTCTGAAACAAAAAGGTGCGGAGAAAATTTTTGTGATGGGCGCATCCATCGGCGCAAATCTTGCTTTGCAATACGCGGCGGAACATTCCGATATTCGCGCGGTCGTTTTGCTTTCGCCCGGACTTGATTATCGCGGAGTTTTAACCGCGGATTTGCCGCCTCAACTGCGCGCGGGGCAGGCCGTATATTTTGCCGCATCGTCTGAGGATTCGTATTCCGCGGATTCAATCAGGATGTTGTACCAGAAAACGCCCGAAGGCGTGATCAAAGAGGAAAAAATTTTTGATAATGCGGGGCACGGCACCGATATGTTTATTCACGAGCCGGATTTTGAAGGACAAATTATTTCCTGGCTTAAAACATTATAAGGCAATGGGGAGAAAAGAAGGCGAAGGACAAATGGATTTTATTGAACGGCAAGACGCGGCCCGCCCGGATTTTATTCCGTTAAAAAAAGACGAAGAGTGGAGGTTGCGCGAGTCCGGCGAAAAGATAAAAAGAATGATTGATCCAAACTGGAAGAATGAATCCATTCGGAAAAATATTATTGCCAAAAGAAATTTAAAAAAAATTAAAGAGATGTTGGAAGAAAAAAAATAAAGGTCGTTATTTTTAAAATTAAAATTTTTTATGCTTATTTTTTTATACGGTTTTGCAAATTTTGCGCCTGCGGCGATTCGCCTTATGCTTGGCGCCGCGTTTATCGCGCACGGGTATCCAAAACTGAAAAATCGCGCCGGAGTTACTCAGTGGTTTGATTCCATCGGCATTAAGCCCGCGCCGTTTTGGTGGTTTGTCGTTTTTGTAACTGAATTTTTCGGCGGCATTGCCTTGGTGCTTGGCGCGTTTGTCCAGATTGTCGCGGTCTTGCTTATGATTAACATGCTGGTTGCAATGTGGAAAGTGAAGTGGGGCAAGGTCGGATTCAGCGCACAGGGCGGATGGGAGCTGGATGCGGCGTATTTTGTTATGGCGCTTGCGTTGCTCTTGTCCGGCGCCGGAGCGTATTCCGTGGATATGTGGCGGCTCTTTGGGTGGTAGTTTTTGCGAAACGGATTTTTCAAAAAACGCTTTTTGGTTTCAATCAGAAGGCGTTTTTTGACCCCGCACTGAAAAATGGCATGGCGCGTTATGCCGCCACGTTATTGCAATACTTGTTTATTTTTTACTCGAAGAATGATTGGCTCCAATTATTTTATAATGAACGCGCGGCATAATGCCATTTTCTAGTGACGGGGTTGATTTTTGGAGCGTAGTATGCTATTCTCATTTTCATGAACCCCGTTAGAAATCATAATCAGAAAAAATATTAAATTTTTTCTGATTAGTGATTAGTAATAATGGGGTATGACAAATAACAACAATCTGTTTGAAATTAACTTTTTGTTACATAAGACAGATTTCTAACGGGGTGAACGAAATCGTTTTAGACGTAGAAACAAAAAAATCGTTTGACGAAGTGCCGGGCGGCAGAAGCAATGTAGCCGCGCTCGGCATTTCCGTTGCGGGCGCGTATTTTTACGAGGGCGACCGGTATTACGCTTATGAAGAGCATGAATTGCCCGAATTGGAACGCGCGTTGCAAAACGCGGACCGCATCATCGGATTCAACATTAATAATTTTGATGTGCCGGTGATGCAGCCGTATATGCGTTCGCTTAATTTGGCGACGGTTCCGGTGCTTGATATTTTTGATGATGTTGTTGCCAAGCTCGGCCACCGCCTTTCATTGAACAGT
>JAGXAD010000090.1 GCA_018971745.1 Patescibacteria group bacterium | reverse complement strand
AAAATCGGGGAAGCCGGTGATTGCAAGCGACATCGGAGAAATCGGAGTATTCGTAAAAAACAATTTGAACGGATTTTTGGTAGCGCCGAAAGACAGCAACGGGTTGGCCGAGAAAATAGCATTGTTATTGAGCGACCAGTCATTGCGGGAACAGTTCGGCAATGCCGCCGCAGAAACCGTTAAACCGTACTCAATGAAAAATTACATGAAAAATTTTGAAGATTTGATTTTGAATATTCTTAGTATGTCATAAAGAAAAAATCATATGAGAAAAGATTTTTTAATATTCGGCAATCCGCATATTGGCCAGCCGGAAATAGACGAGGTGGTTGCTTCGCTGAAAAGCGGGTGGCTTGGCACCGGGCCGAAAGTAAAACAATTTGAAGAAATGTTCCGCGCCTACAAGGGAACGGAATATGCGTTGGCGCTCAATTCCTGCACCGCCGCGCTTCATCTTTCTATGCTTGCGATCGGAGTCGGGCCTGGAGACGAGGTCATTGTCCCCGCGATGACTTTTGCCGCCACGGCAAACGCGGTGATTCACGCCGGAGCCGTTCCGGTTTTTGCCGATTGCAAAAGGGATACGATGAACATTGACTCCCAAGACATTGAAAGAAAAATCACGCCGCGCACCAAAGCGATTATTCCGGTGCACTTTGCCGGCCGTCCCTGCGACATGGACGCCATTATGGCAATCGCGAAGAAACACAATTTGAAAGTCGTGGAAGATTGCGCGCACGCGATTGAAGCGGAATACCACGGGCAAAAAACCGGCACGTTCGGCGACATCGGCTGTTTCAGTTTTTACGTAACCAAAAACATCGTTACCGGTGAAGGGGGAATGGCAATTACCAATAACGAAGCATACGCAAACCAAATTAAGGTTTTGGGTTTGCACGGGTTAAGCAAAGACGCATGGAGAAGATTCGGCGACGAAGGATATAAGCACTATCAGGTGGTTTTTGCCGGCTACAAATATAATATGATGGACCTTCAGGCGGCCATCGGAATTCATCAATTTAAAAAAATAGACGAGTTTTGGAAGCGGCGGCAGGAAATTTGGCAAACATATCAGGATGCGTTTCAAGGGCTGCCGGTTTTTTTGCCTGCTCCGGTTGAGGCGAATACGCGCCACGCGTATCATTTATATACTTTGCTTTTGGATTTGGATAATCTCACGATTACCCGAGATCAGTTTCTTGATTGCATGACCAAGCGCAATATCGGCGTGGGAGTTCATTACATCGCTTTGCATCTGCATCCGTATTATCAGCAGCGCTTCGGATATAAACCGGGCGATTTTCCGGTTTCCGAATGGATTTCTGAAAGAACGGTTTCCATTCCGTTGTCGCCGAAACTTACTTACGAGGATGACCTCGGTTATGTGATAGAAGCGGTGCGCGAGATTTTTAATAAGCATAGAAAATAAGGCCAGCGATGCGTCGTATTTGCAGATTATCAATAGTTATGCTACGATGGGTTTTATGCTGGAATTACAAGCGCAACCGAGAAATATATTGGGAAAGCAAACAAGCCGCCTTCGCAAAGAAGGCGTGATTCCCGCTGTGGTGTACGGCGAAGGCGTTGCGGCCGAATCATTGAGCGTGAAAGCGTTTGATTTTGAAAAAGTTTATCGCGAAGCCGGCGAGTCGGCGTTGGTTACTCTGAAAGTGGGCAATACCCCGCGAAGCGTTTTGGTGCATGATGTGCAGTACGAGCCCCTGCGGGGCAAGCCGATTCACATTGATTTTTACGCGGTGCGGATGGACCAAAAAATCGAAATTAAGGTGCCGTTGCGGTTTGTTGGAGAGTCGCCTGCGGTGCGCGATGAGGGCGGAACTTTGGTGAAGATTATGCATGAGATTGAAATTGAAGTGTTGCCGAAAGATTTGCCGCACGAGCTTGAAGTTGATATGTCTTTGTTGAAATCGTTTGACGATAAAATTTCCGTTGCTGACATTAAGCTTCCGCAGGGGGTCGCGGTTAAAGCTGATGCCGGTGAAACTGTTGCTGTGGTTGAAGCGCCCCGTTCCGAAGCCGAGCTTGCCGAGCTTGAAGCGGAATCAAAAGAAGCACCGGCGGTTGCGGAAGTGAAGACCGAGCAGGAAATGAAGCGCGAGGAAAAAGCAAAAGAAGAAGTTGCCGGCGAGAAAAAGGAAGCGTGATGTGATATACTGAAATGTAGGAATGCAGTCGCGTTGCGAACGCTTTTTCGCCACCGCCTCTATTTTTGCTTTTACATTATTGATCCCACCGCCAGCCCGAGTGGCTCAAAAGCGTTCGCAACGCGTCAAAATTTTCTATTCGAAATATGATGCGTTGGAATACACACAGTGATTATTTCAAACCCCTTTTTGCAAAAAGGGGTTTATTGCTTTGTGTTGTTGTTTTAGCTGGTGCGGTAGTTGGAGCGGGACCGCATAAAGCGTTTGCCGACGAAGCGTTGGACAGCAAGCGCGCGTCGTTGCAGTCGCAAATTGACGCTTTGGAAAAAGAAGCCGCAATGATTGACTCAAACATTCAGGAATCGGAAAATCAGGCAAACACCCTAAAAAACGAAATCAACCGTTTTAACAACGAGATCAAACAAAAAGAAATTGAAATTAAACGGCTGACGCTTGTTATTACGCAAGCCGCGCTTGATATTGAAGTGAAAAACAAAGACATCGCCGCTGTTGAAGCAAAGGTGCTGAAAAATCAGCAGACGGTTTCAACTTCAATTCGTTTGCTTTCGCGATACGAAGAAGACGGACTTCTGGAAATTATGCTGAAAAATAACAGCCTGTCCGATTTTTTCTCGGCGGTGGATAATATCAGGAATTTGCAGGCAAGTTTGCAGAAGGCACTGGATGAATTGAAACAAGATCGCATCACGCTTGAGAATGAAAAATCCGATCTTGAAGATTTTCAAAAATCGCAGACCGACGCGCGGGCGTTGCAACAGGTTGAACAAAAAAATCTGGCGGCGCAGAAAAAAGAAAAAGATAACTTGTTGAAACTTACCAAAGGCAAAGAAGCGCTGTATCAATCGTTGCTCGCTTTGAAGAAAAAAGACATTGCTTTACTTCGCACCCAGCTTTTTTATTTGGAAAAGGCCGGTATCACCGCCGAGGATGCGTTAAAATACGCAAAACTTGCGGCAGACAGGGCCGGCATCAGGCCCGCGTTTCTTCTTGCATTGCTTGAAATTGAAACCGGCAAAGCGTTTGAGGACGGAGTCATCAGCGTTGGCACGAATCTTGGCACGGGCAACTGGAAAACCGATATGTACGACTGTTACATTCGTTTGGGCAAGCGCTCGGCCGCCGAGGCGCAAAAAAATGCGTTCTTTGCGATTACCGGGAAACTCGGGCTTGATCCGGATCAGATGCCGGTGTCGCGCAGGCCGCGCTACGGTTGCGGAGGCGCTATGGGTCCGGCGCAATTTATTCCGACAACCTGGCTTTTGTTTGAGGCGCGCGTTGCGCAGATGACAGGACATAATCCGCCAAACCCGTGGAAGATTGAAGATGCGTTTACCGCATCGGCAATTTTTTTGGCTGATGCCGGAGCAAACTTAAAAACAACTGCGGGAGAGCTTGCGGCAGCCCGCACCT
>JAGXAD010000089.1 GCA_018971745.1 Patescibacteria group bacterium | reverse complement strand
AGAAAAATGTAATCGTTGACATCAACAACCCGCACATCCGATTCATTGAGCACGATGTGCGAAAACCGCTTCCCGCAAACCTCAATGCCGATTATCTTATCCACGCGGCCGGACTCGCCTCCCCTTTTTACTATCAAAAATTTCCGCTTGAGACAATTGAAGTTGCCGTGGAAGGAACAAAAAATTTTCTGGAATTTGCAAAAGAAAAAAAAGTAAAGGGGATGCTGTATTTCAGCTCAAGCGAAATCTACGGCGACCCGCACCCGAATTACATTCCCACGCCCGAACACTACTGGGGCAATGTCTCCTCAACAGGCCCACGCGCATGCTACGACGAATCAAAACGGCTTGGAGAAACCGTCTGCACCGTATATCACAAACTATATAATGTGCCGGTCAAAATCGTGCGCCCGTTTAACGTGTACGGCCCGGGCATGAAAATAAACGACTACCGGGTCATTCCGACATTTATGGTAAAAGCAATCAGAGGCGATTCCCTGCCGGTGCACGACAAAGGAAACCAGACGCGCACTTTCTGCTACATCACCGATGCCGTGCAGGGATTTCTGAAAGTTCTTGTTTCGGGCAAGGCGGGCGAAATGTACAATGTCGGCAAAGACAACGAAGAAATCAATATGGTGGGCCTTGCCACGACTTTAAGCGAACTGTTCCCGCACCGCATTGACATTCAACTCATCAGCTATCCGGAATCGTATCCCGCTGGAGAGCCCCAAAGGCGATGCCCGGACATCACCAAAATCAGGACCGAGCTTGATTTTCATCCGGATGTTAACCTCAAAGAAGGGCTTAGCCGCACGCTTGCGTGGTATCAAACCCACTTGAAAGACGAAATCAGCAAAACAAACATCAATTTGGTTTAATGCCATGAAGCAAACCACATTCGCGCTTTTCGGTTTGGGAAAATTCGGAAAAAATTATTACCGCCTTCTGCGCGAAACGGACGGTATTTTTTTAAAATCAGTCGTTACCCAATCTTCAAAAAACAAAACGGAAGTTCTCCGCGACCCATCCGTTACGAATGTTATCATCGCCACTCCCCCGTCAACGCATTTTAATCTTGCGATGTCGGCTCTGCAAGCAAAAAAACATGTGCTGCTTGAAAAACCAATGGTGCTGAATGTTCGCGAAGCAAAATTGCTCAAAAACGCCGTTCAAAAAAGCGGCACAACATTTATGGTCGGCTACCAGTATCTTTACAACGACTCAATTAACTTTCTGAAAAAAGAAATTGACGGAAAAAAATTCGGAGAACTCTCTTTTATGCTTGCGGACCACTTTTCAAGCCCGCCGCGCCAAGACGTTAATTCCTTCTGGGACGCCGCACCCCACGCGCTTTCTATTTTCCAGTATTTGTTCCGCCCGACAAAAATCATCCGCGCCGATATGCACCACAAAAACAATAATTTTTTTTCGGCAACCGTGCGATTTAACCGCGGGCCCCTGCTTTGCATCCGCACCGCCTGGACCGCTCCGGAAAAAATAAGGAAAATTACTCTTGCGGGAACAAAACAGGCGGCGATATTGGACGAGACACTTGCAAAAAACAAATTGGCAATTACGAATATCCGCACCGGCCATGCATTTTATCCGCCAATCAAAGCAACAGAGCCGCTTAAAAACGAACTCCAACACTTTATGCGATGCGCCAAAACAAAACAAAAGCCACGCACAAATGTTGATTTCGGACTTGTCATCACCACATGGCTTGAAATAATTTCAAAAAAGCGTCCAATGTAAAAACCGCTCCGACTTCGGTCGGAGCGGTTTTTTAATCAACAAAACGCGTTTTAACAATGGTCCACAAAATTAAAAACCCGTGTTTCCAGTTTATTTTTTTCCCTTCTTCGTAATTGCGCGGATGATATTGTATCGGCACGTCAATAATTTTGTATCCGCGTTTTAAGATTTTGCACACCAGCTCGTTGTCAAAATCAAAATTATTCGTTTTTATTTCAATGGAATCAATTAAGCGCTTGGTAAACGCCTTATAACACCCTTCGTATTCTTCGGCGTTATGCCAGTACAGCCAGTTGGTAGTCCAGGTAATTGCGTGATTTCCGAGCCAGCTGAACCAATACATTGATTTGTGTCTGCGCCGGTCATCCGTAACCGGAAGACGCACGCCGTTGGTCGCTTCAGCCCTTCCTTCAAGGATTGGCTTGATAACCGCGGGAAAATCGGCCGGGTCGTATTCCAAGTCAGCATCTTGAATCGTAACTATGTCGCCCGTGGCATTTTTAAAGCCCGTTTTGACGGAACCGCCCTTGCCGAGATTTTTTTCGTTAAAAACATATCTGATTCCGGAAATCTTTTTTAGAATATCGCGCGTCCTGTCTTTTGACCCGTCGTCAACCACAATAATTTCTTTTTCAACCCCGCCTAAATCAACCGCCTGCACGCGGCGGATAATTTCTTCAATGGTTTTTTCCTCGTTATACGCGGGAATAATAATTGACAATTTCATACATTTTCACGCTTACGGCACAAAAAACATTATACGCGAACCGAATTCAAATACGCAAGCACTTTTCCTGCCCGTTTCTCCCAGGTATATTCTCTTACTTTTTGCAAAGCGTTTTTTGAAATCGCATCGGCATGCGCGGAATCCGCAAAAAGCGATGCAATAGCCAATGCAAGCGCCCGCGAATCATCCGGCTTGAAAAAAACAGCATCGGTTTCGTCAAGAACTTCTCTGCTTGATGGCACATCCGAGGCGACAATCGGCTTGCCGGATGCCATATACTCAAAAAGTTTCATGGGAGAGCTGTAGAAAGCCGAGTGCGGATGTTTTGCGGAGCTCGGAAGCGCCAAAATATCCGCCGCCTTCATAAACGCAAGAGCGCGCGTGTGTTCCTGCTGGGGCAATACGGTAATGTGATTCAAATTTCTTTCACGGCTAAAATCGCGAAGTTGTGAACAATACGGCTCGTATCCTCCCACGATTACGATTTCAAAAGGAATTTTCCCGTCAAGAAACTGCGACGCTTCAATAAGCGTAAAAACGCCTTTCCATGGAAACAGTTGCCCGACATACAGAATAATTTTTTTATCCTGCGGAAGTCCGAGTTCCGCGCGCAATTCAAGTTGCGGTTTTTGAACGGGCAAAAAATCATTTGGCGAAAACCCGTCGGGCAGAAGAATTATTTTTTCTTCCGGAACGCCGTATTGCGCAAGTTCGTCCTGCACATATTTGGTTAACGCTCCGATTCCCGCAATCGCGCGCATTGAGCGGCGCAAAAAAAATCTGCCGATTCTTCCCGGAGGAGAGTGCGCCTCAAAAAAAATAGGAATGTGAAGCCCAAGCAAAAACGGAAGCAAAGCGTATTCACGCGCGTACAAAAAATCGGGCCGGTCTTTTCTTTTGTGCAGCACTTTTTTCAGGCGAAAACCGAAAAACAAAAAATTCAAAAACCAATGCATGCGCAACGCGTTCCACCGCTCTGTGAGTGCCGCGGGCGCGCCGATAAATTCAAGGGAATACCGATGCTTGATATTATAAAACAAAAAAGGATCTTTGGTAATTTCTTTTGACGATTGCGCAAAGAGCGCTATATCAAAACCGCTAGACGCAAACGCCTCGCACATTTTCATAATCTGCACCCCATGCGCCCATGCAGTCGGAATTTTGTGCGCCGTAACGTACC
>JAGXAD010000088.1 GCA_018971745.1 Patescibacteria group bacterium | reverse complement strand
TTTGCCAACGATGCCTTTGATGGCATCGCCTTTTTGGTATTTTCCGGCTGCAATTTCCCACGGATTTTCTTTAAGCGCTTTGAGCGAAAGCGAAATTTTTTCTCCCTGAATGTCAATGATTTTGACTTTAACTTTTTCTCCGGTTTTTACGATTGAGGACGGATTTTCAACAAGTCGCCAGTCCATTTCGGAAATGTGAATGAGCCCTTCGAGCCCATCGCCGAATCGCACGAACGCGCCAAAACTCACAATGCCCGATACCTCGCCTTCAACCACATCGCCCGCATGGTATTTTGAAATTTTTTCGCGCAGTTCCTGGTTTTCCTGGCTCTTCTCGGAAAAAATCAGTTTTTCTTCGCCTTGGTTCACATCCATAATTTTTACCACGAGTTCCTGCCCCACGAATTTTTTCAGTTCTTCGTAAATTTTTTCTTTGTCGCCGCCTTCCACCTTCGGATAATTTTTTGACGACAACTGGGACACCGGCAAAAATCCCTTCACGCCTTTGTATTCAAGCATAAGCCCTCCGCGATTGGCTTCGGCGACTTTGATCGTGAGCGTCTCACCCGATTCCATAAGCGAGTGCAAGTCGCGCCAGTTTTTTTCGCGGCCCGCTTCTTTCATGGAAAGTTCAATGTATCCTTCGTCGTTGTCCACATCAACGATTTTTGCGGCGATTGCGTCGCCCTCTTTCAGATTTTTCAAAATGTCCTGCGCTTCGTAAAATTCGCGGCCGTAAATAATGCCCGAGCCCCACGGTCCCAAGTCAACAAACACTTTGCTTCCCTTCTTTTCAATGATGGCGCCTTCCACAATGTCGCCCAATTTCGGCAGAGACGCCAAATCAGACCTCTGTTTAAGCAGGGTTTCCATCGGGCTTTTTTCTTCAAGTTTTATTGAGTCGCTGGTCGGCATTGAATTGATAAGTGATTAGCGGATATAGGTCAGTGATTAGTTGTAACGGCAGATTCAATTATAGTCTATTGTAAAATTTTGTGCAAGTTTATCGACAAAAAAGCGCGGACATTGTCCGCGCCGATGCGCGACTCGTAATTGAGAACGGTTTAAGATTATGTTTTACCCCAAAAATGTTTCATAGCTTCAGCGACCGTTTCGGGGTCAAGGGCGATGTTTATGCCGCCACTGGTTTCCTTGCTTTCAACGCTATCCAGCGTGGCATCAGTTCCGCCGCATTGCTCGCATCGCAAATTTGCCGGATTCGCGGAATCAACATTTTCCATGAAAATTTTGCATTTTTCGCAGACGTAAATTTCCGACCAAATTCGATTGCAACCGGAACATTGTATTCTTTTTTGCGATAAATATCTTGTTTGAATTTTGCACTCGCCACAGAAGTATGCGGGCATTGCCGTTCTCCTTACGAAATTTTATACAAAGAGCTTAGTATTAATGATAGGGCGGCGCGTTTAAAAAGTCAAGAATTTGTTTTGTAAAAGTGTTTAAGGCAGCAAGGAAATATGGTGCAATTTTTTAGTGTGATGTCAAGTATTTTGTGCCTGCAGTTCAAATTTAGGCAATAGTCATTTTTTTTCTGACATGCTACAATAAAATAAAAGGTATTGCACCTTTTGTTGGCGACATCGCTCGGATGTTACGCAAACCTGTTGGTTTGCGCGTACCAATCGCTTGTCGCAATAAAAAAGTTAAATTTTCTGTTTCTAATCACTAATCGCTATCCACTAATCACTTCGTTATGATAATCACTTGGTACGGACAATCATGTTTTAAGCTCCAATCCGGCGAGCAGGTTTTGGTTATTGACCCGTTTTCAAAAGACATCGGCCTGACGCCTCCGCGCTTCCGGGCAAATTTGGTTTTGATTACGCATGATCATCCGGATCACAATAACGCCGAATCAATCGCGGAAAACCCGATGGTAATTTCCGGACCCGGGGAATATGATTTTCAAGGCATTGCCGTTAAAGGCATGCAAACATATCATGATAACGCGGAAGGTAAAGAGCGCGGTCTTAACACGATATATGTGATTGAAATGGATGATATGAAGCTGTGCCACATGGGCGACTTCGGAGAAAACGAATTGCGTCCGGAAACGGCTGAAGCAATCGGCGATGTTGATATTTTGTTCGTGCCGGTTGGCGGCAAAACAACGATTAACAGCGAACAGGCCGCAAAAGTCGTGGGTAAGATTGAGCCGCGCGTGGTTATTCCGATGCATTATAAAATTCCCGGATTGAAAGTGGAGCTTGAAAATGCATCAGCGTTTTTAAAAGAGATGGGCGCAAAAAATACGGAGCCCGAAGAAAAATTGGTAATTAAGCAAAAAGACTTGCCTGTAGACGGAACGAAAGTGATTGTTTTGAAAACGCCGTAACGATGAGTGTTTAGGGATTAGTGACCAGTGGTTAGTTTTTTGTCCACCGCGCGAAGCTAAAAGAGTTTATTTCATTTTTCTAGCCACTATTCACTATCTGCTAATCACTAAAATCTAATGAGCATTCTTCAACGGATTCAACAAAAATCTGAAGCACAGCGCAGAGTTATGATGTTGGCTGTTATGTTTGTGTTGTCAAGCGCGATTGTGTATGTGTGGTTTCAGTCCCTTGATTTGGGAGGCATTGCGCAAAATCCGATCGAACAAATCGCCCAAACCGGAAATACCAAAACCGAGCTTACGCCTTTGCGGTCGTTGTGGCTCAATGCGCAGATTTTGGGAAGCCAGTTTCGCAAGGCCGGAGCCGGATTGAATTTGATTAGAGAAAAAATTTTTGGAATGCAAAATAACGCAACAAATGTAGCAAATGAGCCAAAGATGGCGATTGAAGAAAATAAAAAATCGTTTTTCGGAACGATTAAGGATGTGATGAAATATAATGTCGGTGTAATGGAAAATATGTTGAAGTTTTGATCTTTGTTTTTTGAAGAAAAAAATACCCCGGCGCCAGGTTGTCGCAGTTGCGACTCCTTAACGCCGGGTTGTGAGCGATCATGAAGGCGATGGCTGGCGTCCACAGCCATATCCCGACTTGCTCAAGGCCGGGGACCTTGTTGGCGCGCGATTGCGCGCCGATGATTGCGGTGTGGCTACGGGATAGGCACCTCAATACGGATTTGACGCGGCACCTTTCGCCGGACTTACACCGTATACTTCCACCCTAAGGGGTGGCGTGACTCTGTACACCATTAGCCGCTTTCCCGTAGCCACACGGTTATGCGAGGAGAACATTGGCTTGGCGCAGGGATCGCTCAGCGCTCTCTGACTCCACCCTGCTTAAAATTTTCCCTCATCACACAACGCCATTCCGATGGCATAGGTGGAGGAGGACTGACTGTGCCCGCCAAAGTCCCATTTGAACGAACATGCTTAGCTGATCCGCCAGGTTGCTGATCCGCTGGCATTCCGTTCATACCCCGCACATTTGTCCGAGCGATTGCTCGGGATGATTTCAAAGAAATTTCCTGCTAAATGGGCGTCCTAAGGCAGGAAATGGGTGATCGCCACCCCCAGCCATCGCATTTTGTGAGAGGTTTCAAAAAGTTCTCTTGGCTGGCAGAAAATCTTTTTGGTTCCACTCTCAATATCATTGTAGCAGAATTACATAATTTGTCAAGAGCAAATATGGAGAAAAAGAATTGAAAATTGGAAACGCATAATTTAATAAGTAAATACAAGGTTTTTAAGAACAAAAATGTTGTAACTTTTTGACACATTTACTACAAATTACGAATTTTTGCGAACTATGGATATAGGCAAAATCAAAAATCAGGAAATCACCGAGGAGATGAAAAGCTCCTATTTGGCGTATGCTAT
>JAGXAD010000087.1 GCA_018971745.1 Patescibacteria group bacterium | reverse complement strand
CGTTCGTTACAAATTTCTTGGGGAATGCGGCGAGTTCGTGTTGAGTTGGGAAATGATTTACCGAGAGAACGAGTAGATAATTAGGATTATCGGACGGTCCCAAGTAGAAAATGGCTTTTTCTCCGGCATCGTTCACTTTCAAAATAACGCTCGATTTAGTCATTTGTTGACCCCCTTTTGATAATTTGGAGAACTGAAGTGAATATAGCACAATCTGTGTTAGCATGGCAAGTAAGCAACGATGCGCCATTTTTTGCGGCATGTGGAGCTATTCGTTTTTCCAAGCGAGGTGGTATCTTTTTTTTTCGAAACTCAAGAGGAAATCAAAAATGCCGAGAATTGCTTCTAAAATGGGGGAGTTTTAAGGTCTCCCTCTTAGTGGAGAAAAAAAGATACCGCCGAGCACTTATCCACAAGAAAATTTTGCCTTCCACTTTTTTGGTGCTATGATGGCAGTACAGTCGGTATCAATCTTTTAAAAATCGCCTTTCAAATTTTATGCGTATCGCGCTACAAGTTGCCACCCTGCTTGAGCGGAGTTTTCCGTTTCTTTCGCAAGGCGGCAATTTTTATACTGCACGACGCTCAATCGTAACTTATTTTTTATAAAATCATTATGCGAAAAACCGCGGCAAAAAAAATAATACCAACGGCGACCTTACGCTTATCCCAGCAGGTGACAAAAATTCAGAAGCGCGACGGCCGCATTGTGCCGTTTGATCAAGAGCGCATTGCAAACGCGGTGCATAAGGCATTCGGCGCGGTTCTGGAGCATGACGGCAAAGAAGCTACGCGTGTCGCGCGTGAGGTAACCAAGCGCTTGGAAGAAACATTTATCGGGCGCATTCCGCATGTTGAGCAGATTCAGGACACGGTGATTGACACGATGCGGCAAGAAGGATTTGCGGATGTTGCCGAAGCGTACGCGGCGTATCGCCGGAAGCGCCAGGAAATCCGCGAAGCAAAATATTTTTTGCTGTATCACAACGTTAAAACAAAACTTACCGAAAACGCTTTGAAAGTTTTAGAGTCGCGCTATCTGCGAAAAGACGAAAACGGAAAAATCATTGAAACGCCGCAGGAGCTGTTCCGGCGCATCGCGCAGAACATCGCGTCAGCCGAAAAAATTTATCATCCGCACATGTTGGATGAGGATTTGTTCAAAGTTGAAGAAACATTTTTCCGTTTGATTGCATCCCTTGCGTTTCTGCCGAATTCCCCGACCATCATGAACGCGGGCACATCCATGCAGCAGCTTTCGGCGTGTTTCGTCTTGCCCGTAGAGGATTCCATGAACAGTATTTTTGACGCGGTTAAGGCAACGGCGATTATTCACCAGTCCGGCGGCGGCACCGGAAAAGATTTCTCCCGTCTTCGCCCGAAAGGAGATATTGTCCGTTCCACGCAGGGCATTTCATCCGGCCCGGTTTCGTTTATGAAAGTGTTTGACACGGTTGCGGATGTGGTCAAGCAGGGCGGAAAGCGAAGAGGAGCGATGATGGCAATTTTGCGGGTTGATCATCCTGACATTTTGGAATTTATCACGGCAAAAACCGAAGAAGGAATTTTGCAGAATTTTAATATTTCGGTTGCGGTCACCGAAGCGTTTATGAATGCGGTTAAAAAGGGGACCGCATATCCCTTGCTGAATCCGCGTACCATGCAGCCGGTTAAAGAATTGGACGCCCGGGAAGTGTTTGATAAAATGGTGCGGCTCGCGTGGCAGACCGGCGACCCGGGCATGGTGTTTATTGAGCGGATGAATAACGAGCGCGGCAATCCGACTCCGAAACTCGGGCAGATCAGGTCAACCAATCCGTGCGGGGAACAGCCGCTTTTGGATTACGAGCCGTGCAATTTGGGCAGTATTGACGCAAATAAAATGATAAAGCGCGCCGGAAAAAAAGTTGAGATTGACTGGACGCTTTTGAAAAAAACCGTTCATGATTCAGTGCATTTTCTTGACAACGTGATTTCTATGAATCGCTATCCATTGCCGCAAATACAGGAACTCGGCGAAGGGAATCGCAGAATTGGTCTTGGCATTATGGGCTGGGCTGATTTGCTGGTTACGCTTGAAATTCCGTATAACTCAAAAAAAGCGCTTGAGCTTGCGGATAAGCTGATGGGATTTATTGACGCCGAAGCAAAACGAGAATCAGTTCGGCTGGCTCGGGAGCGCGGCGTGTTCCCGAATTTTACCGATTCGGCGTATGACAAGCCGGGCGGTCTTCGCCTGCGAAATTGCGCCGTTACCACGATTGCGCCGACCGGAACCATCGGCATTATTTCCGGATGCTCCCAGGGCATTGAGCCGAAATTCGCGTTAGCGTACATCAGAAAATCCCGCATTGCAAAAGGCGAGAATGAATGGGCGGAACTTATTGAAGTTGATAAGCAGTTTGAAGAGACCGCCAAGCGCGAAGGATTTTATTCGGACAAACTGATGAAAGAAGTCGCGCGCAAGGGTTCCGTCGCGCACATTGACGGCGTTCCGGAAAAATGGAAAAAAGTTTTTGCAACAGCGCATGATCTTTCGCCACGCGACCACATTGAAATGCAGGCGGTATTTCAGAAGCACGTGGACAATGCAGTGTCCAAGACCATTAATTTTCCTTCAGGAGCATCCATTGAGGACGTAAAAGAAGCGTATGTGATGGCGTGGGACATGCAATGCAAAGGCATCACGATTTATCGCGACGAGTCAAAATCGGTGCAGGTGTTGAACATCGCAAAAGAGGAAAGTGCCGCTGCAAAACTTGACACGAAAATTGACACGAATGTGCGATCCGCGGTTGACGTGAAAGATCCGAACCCGAATCCTGAATTGCCGCCGGGAGTGTGCTTGACGTGCAATTAATAAAAACTGCTGGAAAATTTTTTCATCGCCTCTATATTTATGATTATATTATTGATCCCACTGCCAGCTCGAGTGAAAAAATATTCCAGCAGTTTTCTTTTGGGAGAAGAAATTATTTGAAAAAAGTAACGGGCGGCTCGTTGAGCCGCCCCTTTGTTGGACAATATATCGATGATTGTTTTGTAAAAAATAAAAACCGACTTTATGTAACCGGCGTAAATTTGTCACCGTGTTTCTTGAAAAAACCGTATATCATTCCTCCGAATATCGCGCTGGCAGTATCTCCGATAGTGTCAACCAGCCACGAAAGGGTAAGGAAAGGACTTGTTGTGTCAAGGAGCGGCTCAACGGATTCCCATGCGATAGAAACGGCCAATACAAACATCACAATACGAAAAATGTTTTTTTTGAACGGCAAACAATAATAGATGTCGGCAAGAAGCATGCCGGTTATGAAATGAAGCGTTTTGTCAAAATAGGGGATTAAAGAAAAAATTGACCGTTTGAATAAAATCAGAAATATCGTGTCAAAAAATACCAGGCCAACAATACAGATGATATCAATAATGATTCTTTTCAAGGGTTTTTCTCCAAAAAATATTTTCAAAGATCGGAGAACTTTGGTAAGGATAGCATAAAAACAAAAAAATACAACATTGAAATAAACCCAGCCCTTTTGGCGATTCGCCAAAAGGGCTGGGTTTAAAATTTCTTAGTATTTATGATTCTCCTTTTACGCGGATTTTTTTTGTCATATCGCGCTGTTTTTTGGGAAGCGTCAGGGTCAGCAAACCGTTTTTAATCACGGCTTCCGCCCGATCCGCGTCAACTTCTTCGGGCAAAATGACCGAGCGGGAAAACGAGCCCCAGTACAATTCTTTGTAATAATAATTTTCCTCGTTGATTTCGTGGTGCCGTTTTCTCCTGCCGCGGATAGTTATCATGTCGTTCGT
>JAGXAD010000086.1 GCA_018971745.1 Patescibacteria group bacterium | reverse complement strand
TTCGGCAAAAAAACAATCTGATTTTTACGGAAACGGCGCGCGGATTTATGTTGACACGGGAAGCCATTTGGAATACGCGACCGGCGAGGTAATGGGCGCGTTTGAAGCGGTCATCCACGAAAAAGCCGGAGAACGGATCGTAGAATCTGCGGTTGTAAACGCAAACGAACATCCGTATTTCAAAGAGCGCGGATTCGTGCTTCGCTCATTCAAAAACAATAAAGACAACAATAAAGACGGGCAAAACTACACATACGGCTCGCATGAAAATTATTGCATGCTGAGAGAAAAAATCCACGGCAGAGGCGGCATCGCCAATACCATGCTCCGTCTTCTCGCTCCATTTCGCATTTCATCCAAACTCTTTGCGGGCAACGGGTGGCTCGAAGAAGAAAACGGCCGCCTGGAATACCGTCTTTCCCAACGCGCCGAAGAAATGAAAGAAAGCACCGGCAGTACCACCACAACATCGCGGCCCATCATCAATATGCGCGACGAGCCGCACGCCGACGAAGAACAATATTACCGCCTGCATTTGATTGACGGGGACGCGCTCCTGGTAGAACCCGCGCTTTTTCTCAAATTCGGCGCCACCTTGCTCGTGCTTGACATGATTGAAAGCGGATTTTTAACCGGCAAGCCGTTCGGCAACGGCGATGATTTTGTAAAAGCGTTGCACGCATTTTCCGCGGACTCAACGCTTCGCGTCGCCCCGAACATCGGAGGAAAAACATACACCATCATCAATATCCAAGAAGAATATTTTAAATGGGCAAACCAATTTTGCGAAACATCGGGCTCGACCCCGGAACAACGACTCGTGCTTAAACTGGGGGAAGAAATACTTACGCTTGCCAAAAAACCTGAGCCGCATGTGTTGCTTGCACCGTATGTTGATTGGGCGGAAAAACAATTGTTAATGGAGCGTGAAATGGAAAAATGGGGATATGATTGGTCAACGCCGTCAACAACCAAGCTTCCGGAAAAAATTGCCGGTCGCGCCGCTGAAGAAGACGAAGCAATCCTGCTTCCCGAACAAATTGCCGCGCAAAAAATCAAAAATCCGCCCACACTTTTCCATGTGCTCAAAAGCATGGATTTCCAATTTCACGAAAATTCTCCACGGGGACTTGCGCGCATTTTGGAAAAACGGGAATTTTCAAAACGAATCGTATCAGACGAAGAAATTACGCGCGCCATAACGCATCCGTCCAATAGCACGCGCGCTCTTCCTCGCACGCTTTGGAATAAAAAATTACTCGCGGAAGGCAAAAATCCGGAACAGATAGAAATGAATTGGAAATACGTAGCCTACCGAGCATCAAAACTGGTGATGCGATTTGATAATCCGTACGACACCGACCCTAAATTTCCGGTACGATAAAACAGCGGCTTGCTTGCAATGCCGCGTTGTGCTACGCTACGGTTATTGAGCGGCTCATAATTTGCGAATGGCGAAAGGAGAAACCCGTGGCAGAACAAATAAAGAAAACTGGAAAAACTGAAAAACCGGAAACTACTGAGCAAGAAACACGCATGTCCCAAAAAACCGATCCAAAAACCGCAAAAAAAGAAGAACTCAAAAAAAAGCTTGATGATCTCATGGACGAAATTGACGAAGTCCTTGAAGAAGACGCCGAAGAATTCGTCAAAAGCTATGTTCAGCGCGGAGGCGAATAACCGCACTCCAAAATAATGCCAAGGACAATACCTTGGCTTTTTCTTTTGCGCGACTTCGGCTCCCTGCAACCAATTGTTTTTTTATTCCCCCGTGTTATACTAAAAGAGAGGAGACCAAAAGAGCTTATAAAATATGAGCTTTTGTCAACCCTTATCTTGAAAAATTTTTTGCAACACGAATTGCAAGTCCCGTAAACTACCGGATAAAACCTCTCAAGCCCAAATTGAGAGGTTTTTTGTCAAAAAGCTGTTGTTTCAAAAGAGAATAAGCTGTGGAAAACAATTTTGACCAATCCCCAAAAACTACGAAAACCCTTGATTGATTGCGATAATGAGCTAAGAAAAATAGTTTTTGAGGATTCCGCCAAAAATTGCCGCATCCGGGTACGGATTGCCCGCGAATCAAAACGCGCGGACACTCCGACTTCGGAAAACGGCGCAACGCACATGGCATGGTGGAGCGAATTCACCGCGCATAAAGTTCCGAGTATCCGTTACTACTCACATCATCACCACGAGCATTGGTGGGTTGTCTTGGGTCGTGCCGTAAAAATATTTTTCTATAGCCATTTCCTTGACATGCTCTATTACGGCCTGACTATTTTTACCTTTAGTTATCTTGCATTTGTCGTCTGGGCGTTCTTTGACCAAAATAACATTCCAATTGTCGTGACTCGCGCCGTTGACGCGCTTGCCGAGCCGTATCTCGGAACGCTTGGCGTGTATTTGGTCGTCAAAGAAATTCGCCAGCGCCTCGGCAAAAAAACGCACAAGCACTTTGCCGATCTCATCGTAGCGGCATGGCTCATCCTAATGCTCGCGTCATCCCTCCTTACCGTATTTTCCGCTTCATACCACTTCAACATCGTCTACCGGCACATTGTTACGAATTCCCTTGCCGCGCTCATCATCCGCATCGGAACGTTTCTGCATTATTAACATAATAAAACTGAATCGCGTTGCTGACTAACATAATCGCGCTTCTCCTCCGCCCGACATTGCGTCGGAACGGAGTTTTTTAAAATATCCGTCATTGCCAAAGCGCAAAAAAAAATCTATAAATAGCTTATGACATCACTTTACCAATTTAAAGAAATAAAACGCGAGGAAGAATATAATCCTCTTGCAATTCGCCCGGACGCGCATTTCACGCAAAGCTGGCAATACGGCGAATGGCAACAAAGCATTGATCGAGACGCGCGAAGATTTTCCGTACAAAAAAACGGCAATGCTGTCGGAACATTCCAAACCATTACCTTCAAACTCCCTTTCGGACAAAATATTCTGTACATACCCCACGGACCCGTGCTTGCGGAACCGCCTGATAACAATTTTTTTAACGCGTTTGGAACATTCGCAAAGCAATTGCTTCAGGAAGAGCGCGCAATATTTCTTCGTTTTGATTTTTTCCCTCCGGATATCGCGCATTACGCCGCATTTCCCCGCGCCATTCGCAAAGCGCCGACGCACATTTACCATTCCGCATATTTTCAGCCCAAAAACGAATGGTTCATACCCCTCCGCGACTCCGAAGAAAAAATCATTGAGCGCATAACGCCCAAAGCGCGCTACAATGCGCGCCTTGCCGAACGAAAAGGAGTTACCGCAGAAATATCGCATGATCTTGAAAAATATTTTTCTCCGTTCTGGTCGCTTTTGGAAACAACCGGCAAACGAGACCATTTTCGCCCGCAACCAAAAACATATTACGAAACGATCTTTCGGTCATGCGCCGAGAAAAAAAATGCGTTTTTAACCATTGCGCGGCACGACAAAAACATCCTTGCGATAAATTTTATTTTTCTTTTCGGCAACACCGCCACATTCGTCTACGGCGGTTCATCCAATGAAGAACGAAACCTGATGCCGTCGTATCTTGTCCAGTACGAAACGATCCGGGAAACCAAACGGCTTGGATTTGCGTTTTACAATCTCGGAGGCGTTACGGACGGAAGCGCGCAATACAAATCGTGGGATGGATTCACCGTATTCAAAAAAAAATTCGGCGGAGAAACGAAAACTTACGGCGAAGCGTATGACATCGTTGCCAAGCCGTTTTGGTATTATTTGTATGACGCGCAACGGCGAATAAAAACTTTTTTGCGTTCATGACCTCTGATGTTGTTTGCGCTTT
>JAGXAD010000085.1 GCA_018971745.1 Patescibacteria group bacterium | reverse complement strand
CGCCTTAAAGGCGCCAAAAAAATTCATTTTTTGATGTTGTCAATGATCATTTTCAATAAGATAATGCTATCATATTTTTTATATTTTGTCAAATCCCATTTGCGCCAACAAAAAAAGGATAAGTTTTTAAAACTTATCCTTTTTCATATTCACGCTAATCAATAATTCTTCAGCTACCGTTGTAATTATGGGCATGGCGTGCCCGGAAGCGAATCGGGCGGAAGCTCGCACCAGTCGCCATTCGTGTCTTCCGTAACCGAAACGGATTTTGTCATTGAGCACGTTCGCGACAAAGAATCCGTTACGGCAAGCGTTGACGTTTTGTTCGGCGGAGTCGCATTCACAAACCGAGTCGTGGTCGTGGCGCGCGAAGAAGTCGTGGTTGCCGGATTCCCATTTTCAAACGTCCAGCGGCGCAGAATAATGGTTGCTCCGCCAAACGGCGTTGAAGTATCCGTAAAAACCGTTGGTTGATTTACTTTTGGCTGTTGCGGAACCCATGTGAAATCAGCGCTCGGGCTTTGATTATTGCCCGTTGCCGAATTGGAATATGCGGAACATCCGACCGCGTTGCAGGCGCGGACGCGATAAACATAGCCGGTATTTTGCGAAACGGTCGTATCGGTGAAACTCGTCGCGTTTGCGGCAAGATTCGCAATGTTCGCAAAACCGAACCCGTTGTCCCGTTCAAGCTCAAACCGGTCTTCATTGTCGGAATTATCGTTCCACAAAACGCGGATTGCGCCGCAGGTGTTCAAACTTGCCGAATCCACGCGAAGCAAAGACGGAGCAAGAGGAACCGACGCGCCGGCAGCTATGTCCACCGAAGTATTGCATGCCTGCAAAGACGATGTCTGAGCGCCGGAAGTAACCGTAACGGCTCCGGTTTTCGTGCCCGCAGTCGCGTATGATACCGTAACCGGATTTCCGGTTTGTCCGGCAAGCGGACTGCTCCCGGACCAGGAATAACTGTACGAACCCGTGCCTCCTGATGCGGTTGCCGTCCAGGTAACCGACTGGCCAACCGTTGCCGAAGCAGGCGATACGGAGCAGGATGCGGAAAGAAGTCCGGAAACGCAAGCGTCCCCCGCCCCTTTCACGCCGCCGAACACGGGGTCAAACTGCACCCAGCCGATAATCGGACCGCCCCAAGCCCAGCCGCGATAATTGCAACTTGCGTCAACCGAAACGCCGGACCCGAAAACCCCCGGGTCCATTTTAATGCAGCCGTCCCATCCGCCGGCTTGCGAGTCGTTTCCGCCAAGCGCCTTTGCAAAACCCGTTACCGCGCCGGTTAATTTATTTAATGTTGCGTTTGAACCGCAGCTTGAGGTTTCTGACGCGTTGAAACTGACCCAGCCGATCCGTTCCGACCACGCATACCCTGAAAAATTTCCGGAAGGGTCCACGGTTACTCCGGGTCCCATAGCAGGAGCAAATTCAATCCACCCAGCTCCTCTTCCCACCTGTCCAAAAGTTTTCAACTCATCTGACCCGTTCGGCATATCGGACCACGCCCAACCGCTTATATTGCCGGCATGAACCGCAGAAGGGACAACCGCAACAAAAAACGCAGCCGCAAGAATCATGCGGTACAAAAAACCGGAACGCGATGTGAAAAAAAATTTCATAGATGCAAAATTATTTTGGCGAGCGAGGAGCAAAATACAAAATTTTGTATTTTATCCGAGCGAAGCCAAAAGGGTTGAATACTCCGCTGCTTACTGCGAGGAGTATTCATTTTGCCGCAGGAGCGGTAAGCGAGCGCATCACATCTTCGGAAACCGGTTTTCCCGTTTTGGGCGAGGTAACGGTTTCAATCGTTTTTTGCGGAACTTGCGGCGCCACGCCTGCCGGAGCCGTAACCGACTGCAACAGATTGTCTTCCTGAACGCGCGGCTTTGAACGGGCATACCAAAGCCATGCCGCAACCAACGCCGCAACAAGAACGACAAAAATAAGTACCGTTTTTTGCGTTTTGTTATTCGGATTCATGATAAATTTTTAATCCTTAGGCATTTCAACTTGTAAAGGTGATATGTCTCCGCGCACCGCTTTCACCTCCCAGTTGAATTTTTGCGAGGAGCCGGGATTTGACGAACGCACGATAAATTTTCCGTCCTTCACCTGATTCCCGTCTTGCGTTTCAATCCATAGCACATCGCCGCCGTCTATATTGGTCAGCACAACGGTTCTCCCGTCTTTGCGCGTTAACGCCTCAAAATAAGCCGGCAACGCCACTTCCGCGCGACCATTTTGCAGTTGCGTTTCCCCGCGATAATAGACTCCGAATTCCGGGCCCTCCAGTGACCCGTGCAAAAGATATTTATGTTCCGGATCAAGCGGGTCGTCAATTTTGAAAGATTTACTGTTTGCGCTAAAACTGCCGTTTACACTCAAACTGCCCTCACGCATAATCATCGTCGGGCTCTTACCGCTATACCAGCTGGCATAAAACATCATCTGACTTCCAGCAGTATATATGCTCATACTTTTGTCAGAAGTTCTCAAAGAAAGGCCGCCGTCATCGCCGCCGTTAACACTAAGGCCGAAACCGGCGGCACCGCCATCACCAGTCGCAGCACTGGAAATTCCAAACCCGGCTCGGCGACTGTTGTTAGAATTCGTCACCATCATACCTAACCAAGGCGCAATATAGCCACCGGGGACAAGAGCGTTACGGTCGTTGCCTTGAATAACAAGGGCTTGGTTGGGATTCGATGTCCCGATGCCAACATTGCCATTTAAATCAATAAAAAGACGAGGCGATGTCATAGAACTAGAAACATTTGTATAAAGACCTATAGTTCCCGTACTGCCAACCTGATAAAGACCGCTCGTGGTTAATCCAATGCCTCCCGATACGGTTCCATTCGAAAGAACTATGCTAGAATTTCCTGAAGGACTAGTAAGATAAATCGTGCCCTTGTTGCTTACTGGGTCCGCGTTGATGTACAATGGAGTACCAGGATTCGATGTCCCAATGCCAACATTGCCGCCGTTGTAATAAATATTACTCCCGTTCGTCTGCCACGGGCCTCCTCCGCCCGACGAAAGGCAAGTTCCGGCAACCATAAAACAATTGCCCGCCGACACATTTACATTGCCCGCCACATCAAGCTTCTGAGCCGGATTTGACATACCAATGCCGACATTGCCGCCAATGCTGTTGATAAAAGAGTTGGCGCTGCCATCGCCGGCAATGGATGTATTAGCGGTCCCGGCAGAGTTCAACAAATTCAAATTGAAACCTCCGCCGTAATTCAAGCGCATAACGCCGGATGAGTCGTAAACCCTAAAATTTCCGCTCGCGCCGTCCGAAGTTATCGTAAGTTTCGCGGCAGGATTCGGCGTGTTGACGCCGACATTGCCGTTATTCGTAATGGTTAACCGGTCCTGCCCGGCGGCCGCATCCCGTATCTTAAAACCGCCGTTTGAAATCATTGCTTTTAGAATCCAATCCCCGCCGCCTCCCTCTTTCATTTCAAGACCGGCCCCAGCCGCCGTCGTGCCAGGATTTTGCAACAACAACGGAATCGAAACATTACCGCTGATATGGAGCGGATTAGCCGGCGCCGAAGTCCCGATGCCAAGACGGCTATTCGCATTGTCCCAAAAAAGATTGGAGTCGCCGCCGAAAGAACCGGAATTGTTAAACTGCACATCGCCTGATGATCCGCCGGGAGTGCCGCCTCCTCCACCGCCCCCGCCGCCCCCGCCACTGCCTCCGCCGCCTCCGGACGAAATGCAAGTTCCGTTTACCATAAAGCAGCCGGTAACATTCACGCTGCCAACCACATCAACCGTTTGTCTTGGAAAGATTGTGCCGATGCCGACATTGCCCGATTGCACGATTAAACCGTTCGTGGCTCCGCCTGTGTTTAGGATAAGACCGCCGGCTTTGGTTTGTCCCGCGGACCCGGTATTAAGAGGCGCCGGCACATTTCC
>JAGXAD010000084.1 GCA_018971745.1 Patescibacteria group bacterium | reverse complement strand
AATCATCGGTTTATGGTAAACCGGCAGAAGATGCTTATTGGTAACATGAGTAAGCGGCGCCAGGCGCGAACCCGTGCCGCCCGCTAAAATTACGCCTTTCATGCTTTCATAACAATGTATCTATGACGTCAAAAATTTCGTAACAAATCTCGCGGTCATTGGAAACCATGCGCAAAGTTTCCAGTTCGTCCCGCGAAAAAAAACCGAGATTATCCCCCTCGCGCAACTGTTTTCTCAAATCACTCTCATTGCCGTCAAATGCCATAACATAAAAAAATCTCTCAACGATTTCTTCCTTGTTCTGAATGCGCTCTCGCGTAAAATCATGCTTAAAAAATTTGGGAAATTCTTCCGCAACGCCAAGCTCTTCTTGAAATTCCCGTTTTACCGCATCTTCCTCATTCTCTCCGTCTTCAATATGGCCCCCAAAAAACGCCCAGTGATCAGGTTTGATTAAAATGCCCGGCTCCCGATGCTGAAGCAAAATTTTTTTTTCTTTATTAATGGGAACCATTAAAGCAACCCGACGCATAAGAACCGGCACAAAATACAAAATTTAGGATTGAAAATTTTTCCGAAAAAATTTTCTTCCATTTTGATTATTGCTTTACGACAAAATAATATGTTGATTGATTTTTTTATTTTTTTTCAAAACGCCGCGCAGCCAATCATTGTTTTGCTGATACCACGCTATGACCGAAGGAAGCGATTGCGCCAAATTCATTTTCGGATTCCAGCCAAGCTGCCGTATCTTGCTTGCGTCAACCGCATAGCGGCGATCGTGTCCTGGCCGATCCGGCACAAAGTGAATCTTATGGTTCGGTTTTTGCATTGAAGCAAGAACCAGCTTTGCTATTTCATGATTGGGATGTTCATCTTCTCCGGCAACGGCATACTCTTCTCCCGGAACCCCTTTTTTCAACAAGGTCACGATGGCTGCCGAATGATCATCCGCGTGTATCCAATCGCGCACATTCTTGCCGTCCCCGTACAAAGGCAATGGCTTGTTTTGTTGCGCCCGCAAAAAGAAAAATGGGATTAATTTTTCAGGAAACTGACGGGGTCCAAAATTATTAACCGAGTGTGAAACGATTACCGGCACGCCGTATGTCTTAAAAAACGCGCGGCAAAACAGATCCCCAGCGGCTTTTGACGCGGCATACGGAGAATTCGGGCGATACGGAAACGATTCGTTGAATTTTTTTTTGCTGTCCAGCGCAAGCGAACCCCATACTTCGTCCGTTGAAACCTGAACCATCTTTTTAACGCGCGGCGATCTGCGCAACGCCTCAAGGAGCGTAAAAACGCCGTGAGTATTCGTATGCACAAAATCTTCGGGGGATTCGTGTATTGACCGGTCAACATGCGTTGACGCGGCAAAATTAACCGCATAATCGGCGCGCTCCATTAAGCGGCGCATCAAAGAAAAATCAGTAATGTCGCCTTTGACAAAACGATGCCTATTCTTTGGAAGCCCCCGTACGTTATCAAGGTTGCCCGCGTAGGTAAGCGCGTCAACATTAATAACGCGAATGCCGGGAAATTTCCGCAAAACAAAATGAATAAAATTAGAGCCCATAAATCCGGCGCCTCCGGTTACCAAAATTGTTTCATTTTTTTTCATAAAAATTTTCACAAAAAACGGATATGACGCATCCTTACGCCTGCGATGTTTTATGTCTTACTGTACCAAAAACATATTATCTTTTCAAGTGCCTTATTCGGAAATACCGATCTTCCCGTCCTTTCGACATATCAAATGATCGCGCAATAAAGATCGTAAAACCCGTTTACATCGTCGCCTATCCTGAAAAATATTTTGAGACGGCGCAACAAACGGATATTTTTCCATTAAATTCTCGGAAATAAATTTTTTTGCAAGCAGCAACTTTAAAATTTTTCCGCGGAGTTCGCGGTCGGAACCGACAAAACGGGATTGCTTCGCGTAGTGAACGCTTTTTTGATTCGGATTTTTCGGAAGTGCGCCAAGCATTGCGCCGTAATCCATCAACGCCCAGTACCACTCACGCGGATTCTTCTTGTCAATCGTTTTAGTTACCAATTTCAAAATTTCTTTGTCATGCACTTTTTCTTTGCGCTGAAAGAAAAAATGGATGTATGCGCGCCGGATATTCGTCTCAATAAACGGCTCCGCAATGCCGTAAGAAAACGCCGTAATCGCTCCTGCGGTAGATTGGCCAATGCCGGGCAATGCTTCAAGCGACGCCAAATCGCGAGGCAATTCTCCGCGATGCTTTTCCACGACGATTTCAGCCGCGCGTTTCAGCGCAAGTGCGCGGCGATTATAACCAAGTCCTTGCCATTCTTTCAACACATCCTTTATTGAAGCGGTTGCAAGCGCTTGAAAATTCGGAAATCGTTTTATAAACTGCGGATACTTTATAAGCGCTCGCGACACTTGCGTCTGCTGCAGCATAATTTCCGAAACCAAAATCCGATACGGATTTTTCGTGCGCCGCCACGGCAAATCGCGCTTATGCCCGCGATAATAGTTCCAAACTTCCGCTTTAAATTCTTTAAATTTTTTAATTTGCAAAATGCGCATACCGCTAAATTTTTGCAAGCGGACATAACACATGATTATGCGGTCGCGCAGGACAATATTTTCTGCCGTATTCAATCAAGCGATAAGTAAAGTGAAACCATTCTTTTTTCGGGATGATTTGCATTAAATCGCGCTCTATTTTTACCGGGTCGGTATGTTCGGTCAAGCCCAAAAGTTTTGAAAGCCGCCGCACATGCGTATCCACGGCAATTCCTTCAACCACGCCGTATGCGTTGCCAAGCACCACATTTGCGGTTTTGCGCGCAACGCCCGGAATTTCAAGTATTTTTTCCATGGTTCTCGGAATTTTCCCGTTGAATTTTTTTTGAATCATTTTTGCCGCCGCTAAAATATTTTTTGTTTTATTGCGGTAAAAACCGGTTGAACGGATATCCTGTTCAAACGCTTTTGGCTTTGCACGCACATAATCGTCAAACGAACGGTATTTTTTAAACAGTTTTTCCGTCACTTCGTTTACTTTTTTGTCCGTGCATTGCGCCGATAATTCCACCGCAACCAAAAGTTCCCAATTATTTGAAAAATGAAGCGCGATATGCGCTTTTGGAAAAAGTTTTTTTAACGCGGCGATAATGCGCCGCGCTTTTTTCTTGCGCCCCTCTAATTCTTTTGAAGAAATTTCTTTTTTCATTTGTCGTCCTGCTTTACAAAAAGAATCCATTCGTTGAGATACATAAACGGAATGTTAAGAAACCCGACAAGCCATTTCACCACAACCTGACCCGTAATAAGCGGCAGGAGCGGCAAGCCCGCGCCAAAAAACGCAAGCGGCACAAAAATCAAACTGTCCAGCAAAAGCGCCGGAATGGAACTGAAAACATTCCGCGACCACAAATGTTTTCCGCGGGTCAGTTTTTTAAACCAGTCAAATACATACGCGTCAAAATTTTCCGACGCCAAAAAAGCAACCCAGCTGGCAGAAGTGATGCGCGGCACCAAACCGAAAATATTTTGCCACGCGTCCTGCATCCTCCAAAAGGGTGCGGCGGGAAACTTCACGCCAAGCCAGAAGAAAAATACCATCGCAACCTGCGAAACAAACGCGATAAAAATCATCCGGTGCGTCTCGGCCCTGCCGAATTTTTCATTCACAATGTCGGTAAGCAAATAAGTAATGGAAAACACCAAAACGCCTGCCGGAGCAAAAAATTTGGCAAACCCAAGGTCAAACAAAGAAATTTTAACCGCCAAAATTTGCGCAACCAAAATAAAAGTTACATACAGCGCAATCAACAAATCGGGCCGGGCGTACCTGCGCGCGTACCAGCTTCCCAAAAGCGTAATGCTCGTAATTCCTAAAATCCAAAAAATAAGAAGCAAAAAAGGCATAACAAAAGATTATCATAAAATTCTTCAAAACAAAAATGCCTGATGTATAAAGGCATTTTTGAATTTACTCACGAAGGTTAAAAACTGACTTTCACGGGGTCGCGTTCCGCTTCAGAATCAAGCCCAAA
>JAGXAD010000083.1 GCA_018971745.1 Patescibacteria group bacterium | reverse complement strand
TCTACTCATTTATGTCTTTTGGTTTTTCAATCTGAATTATTTCGGAACCGATTGCGGTTCCGCTAATTCGCAAAATGTCTTTGTCTATTTTTCCGAATTCTTTATACATATTGTTGTACATGCCGACGGTCGTTCCCAAATGCGTTCCCAGTTTTTTCATAAACCCGTCATAACTTCCCAAATGCTTTCCCAGATTTTCAACCTGTTTGATAATTTCTTTTGCCTGCTCGGAAATTTTTTGATTTTTAAGTCCCTGCAAAACGGTTTGTAGATACGCAAGAAACGAAGTCGGAGAAACCACAACCACTTTTTTCTGCCCGGCGTAGTGAATCAAATTCCGCGTATCATCGGTTACCGCTCCTACTTTATTAATCAGCAGATCGTAATACACCGCCTCGGAGGGAATAAACATAAACGCAAAATCCATAGTCCCCTCTTCCGGCTTCACGTATTTTGCGGTCTCGTCAATCCGCGTTTTCAAATCCGCGACAAACGCAGATTCATACCGTTTCTTTTCAACAGGATCACGCGCTTCAAGAATACGATTATAATTTTCCAAACTGAATTTTGAATCAATCGGAATAACCCGCTTGTCGACAAACACGGCTGCGTCAACGATCACGCCGTCAGAAAATCCGTACTGCATCTGATACGAACCGGGCGGCAACACATTTTTTAACACAGTCTCCAAATAATACTCGCCGAGCACGCCGCGCTGTTTCGGATTTTTTAAAATGTCCTGCAAATTCTGCAGCTGGTCCGCAAAATTAACCACCTGCCGGTTGGTTTCATCAAGCTTGGTAAGACGCTCCGTAACGTCGCGAATGATTTTCGCTGATTCGCCGAATTGCGACTGCATCATCTTCGTTGATTCCCCCAATTTCATGTCAAGCACCCGCGCGATTTCGTTTAACTGGTTTTGCAGCATGAGCAGCCCATGGCCTTCGTCTTTTGGCTTTCGCAAATTTTTCAAAAGTAACAAAAACAAACCAAAAAATCCGGCAACGACCAACACGATTAAAATAATAAATTCAAACTGCATAAAATTTCAATTATGGCATTTCATGAATAATCGCTTCAATTTCTTTTAGTTTTTCTTCGAGCATCGCTTCGCTTTTTGCCTCAATCATAAGTTTAATAATGGGCTCCGTGTTGGAAGAACGGATATTAAACCACCATTCCGGAAACATGACGCTCACGCCGTCAAGCGCATCAACGGTTCCTCCCAACATAGCAAAATGATTTTCAAGCCGTTTCAACACGACACCGGCATCTTCCCGCACGGAATACCGTTTGCGCCACTGAATCGGTTTCGGATGCGACGCAACCAGCTCGGAAAACGGCTTTGAAGAAGCGGCAATGATTGACAATATTTTCAGCATCGCCATCATCGCGGAGTCATGATACCAAAAATCTTTAAAATAGTAATGCCCCGAGGTTTCTCCGCCGAAGAGCGCCTTGAAACGGCGCATGGTTTGCTTAACAATCACGGTGCCGACTTTGCTTCTTCGCGCAATGCCGCCCGCGGCCTCAATGGCATCTTGCAACATGCGCGATGCGGCAACTTCAATTACGATATTTGATTTTGGATGTTTCTTCAATATTTCCTCCGCAATCAACGCACTCACAACATCAGGATGCGCCACGCTACCCGTTTCGTCAAAAAAGAAAATTCGGTCGCCGTCGCCGTCAAACAAAACGCCCGCGTCATACCGATCCCGTTTCATTTCCCGCGCGATAAATTCGCGCGCATCGTCATCCTCCGGGTTCGGACCATGCAAACGAAACATCGGATCCGGTTCAAAAAACATCGGCTTATAATCAATGCCTGCCGCGTTGAACAATTCCGGCAAAATCCGCAACGCCGCACCTCCCGAAGCGTCCACCGCAATGTGCAGCGGACGGCTCAAAGAAACGCCGCGCAATAAAAATTTCACATAATCGCCGATAATATTTTTTTGCGTAATCTCGCCCCATTCGTTATCTTTTTCTTCTACACCCACCATTACGCCGTTACGATTATATAATTCTTTTACTTTTTCCAGACCGCTTCCCATGCCGATTTGAACCGGCTCGTGTTTCAAATTGGCAACCGTAAGTTTAAGGCCGTTGTATTCCGCGGGATTATGCGATGCGGTTATCATGGCTCCTCCGTCAATACGAAGCGCGTGAGGCGCAAAATAACTCAACGGCGTGGTAACTTCTCCGATATCAATCACGCAAACTCCTGCCGCAATCACGCCTTTCATAAAAGCGTTTGCCAATTCTTCCGAAGACGCGCGCAAATCCCTTCCCACGCTCATGGTTAATCGTTTCTTTTTTTTTAACTGCCGCAGATATGTTCCGAACGCAAAACCGATTCGCTGAAACACGGCCGCGTTAATTTCAGAGGGAAAGACGCCACGGATGTCATAAGTCTTGAAAAATGTGTCATTGCTTTGCATACTTCATATAGTATACAATAAAAACTCAAAAATGAATATTCCTCGCAGCAAGTTGCGAGGATTCAATAGGATGCTTCGCATCGTATTGATGCGCTGCAAGTAGCCAGATATCGCAACCCTTTTGGCTTCGCTCGGACAAAATACAAAACAAAGTTTCGCATTTTGCTCCTCGCTCGCCAAAATAAAAAACTTTAAAAAACAATGAAAATCGGCATTGTGGGACTCCCGAATGTTGGAAAATCTACGCTCTTCCGGGCACTCACCAAAAAACAAATTGACATATCAAACTATCCCTTTACCACCATTGAGCCAAATGTTGGCATTGCGGAAGTTCCTGACGCACGGCTTGAAAAACTCGGAGCAATTTCGCATTCCGCAAAAATCGTTCCGGCAATCATTGAATTTGTGGATATTGCGGGGCTCGTCAAAGGCGCGGCTGAAGGCGAAGGACTCGGCAACAAATTTCTCTCGCACATCAAAGAAGTAGATACCATTGCCGAAGTTGTGCGCGTGTTTGAAAACAAAAACATCATCCATGTGCACAATAAAGTTGACCCCGCCAATGACATTGAAATTATTCATCTTGAATTGATTTTAAAAGACCTTGAAACAATAAAAAAACGAATGCAAAACATTGAAAAAGATGTCCGCAGCCAAAAAAAAGAAGCCATTGCGGAACGCGCGACACTGGAAAAAATAAAATCGTTTCTTGAACAAGGCATTCTGCCGGACGCCAAAACTCTTTCCGAAGAAGAAAATAAAATAATTGCGCAACTCGGCTTGCTTACGGCAAAACCGATTTTGTTCGTATTAAACGGGTCCGAAGCAATGTTGCAAAACAAATGGAAGCCGGATGATGCGCTTATAAAAGCAATGGCAGGACGGCCGTATGTGGTGCTTGCGGCAAACCTTGAAGATGAAATCAATGCGCTTGACGCAAAAGAACAAAAAGAATTTATGCAAAGTTTGGGACTTGCCCAATCAGGACTTGCTGATGTGATTAAAAAGGGATACGAAATTTTAAATTTGATTACTTTTCTCACGACCGGAGAAACAGAAACGCGCGCATGGACTATTCCCGCCGGTTCATGCGCGCCGCGCGCCGGCAGAGCGATCCATTCCGATTTTGAAGAAAAATTTATCCGCGCCGAAGTTATCTCATACGAAAAATTTGTTGAAGCGGGGTCATACGCCCGGGCGCGCGAGCTCGGGTGGCTCCGCACCGAAGGAAAAGAATATGTGGTGCAAGACGGGGATGTTATTGAGTTTAAAATATAAGAGAGGTAGTCCTGTTTTTCTCCACCAAGAGGGCGACCTTTCAACTCCCCTATATAGTTGTCGCTCCGCGACATTTTTGACTCCCTCTTGAGTTCCGAAAAACAGGACTACCTCTCTATCGCCATCCTTTCGGGAATATAAGAAAGAAAATAAAAAAAACCACAGGGCGAACCATGCGGTTTTGTTTTCAAACTATTTCTTATTTTTTAATTTTTCTTGATTTTTTTCTGCACGAACACAAAAGGATTCACAATAAGAGAGACTATCTTCATTATTTCATGCGCCGTATGTGTGCATTTACAGCCTACTCTCCTGGCAGGAATA
>JAGXAD010000082.1 GCA_018971745.1 Patescibacteria group bacterium | reverse complement strand
TGTGGAATTTCAGTATGCGGATTTTTCATTCGCGGCAATGACCATGATTTGCCAATACGCCGCAACGCATCACGCGCGAAATTACGGGCCTCTGCCAATTGTGTTTCGCATGCCGTCGGGTTGGGTAAAATCAGCCGGGCCGTTTCATTCGCTGAATCCGGAATCGCAATTTGCTTCTGTTCCGGGTTTAAAAATCGTAGCGCCCGTTACTGCGCATGACGCAAAAGGATTGTTAATAGCGGCGATGAGAGACAAGAATCCGGTTCTGTTTCTGGAATACAAGGGCTGGTACCGGAATAAGCCGGATTCGCTTCCGCCTGAATTAAATTGTCCCGTGCCGGAAGAAGATTATGTGGTGCCGATCGGCACGGCGCGGATTTTGAAAACGGGAAGCGATTTGACCCTGATTAGTTACGGCTCGCAGGTATTTCGCGCGCTTGAAGCTGCGCATGCGGTGGAACAAGAATCCGTCGGTGTTTCCATAGAGGTGATTGATTTGCGTTCTCTTGTGCCGTGGGATCAGGAGCTTGTGTTTGCATCAATAAAAAAAACCGGTAAGGTTGTGGTTACTTGCGAGGCGCCCGAACAGGGATGTTTTGGCGCCACAATCGTTGCTCGTTTGCAGAAGTGTTTTAAGTATTTGGATGCGCCCATTATGCTTGTTGCGGCGGCAAATACTTCGGTTCCTTTTGCGCCGACTTTGGAAGAAGCGCATTTGCCTACGGCAGAAAAAGTTGCCGCAGCCATCCGCGAACTTTTGGCATTTTGAAAATACTTTTTACGCCGTTTCTGCGTTCAGAAACGGTTTTGTGTTATAATACGATTATGGGGCGCCAAAAAATTTGATGTATTGCGAAGGCTTTTTCGCCACCGCCTCTATTTTGCTTTTATATTATTGATCCCACTGCCAACCCGAGTGGCGAAAAAGCCTTCGCAATACAATTAAAATGAATTCTATTGACCTGCAAATTCATTCCACAAAATCGGACGGCGCGTATGCTCCGGCTGATTTGGTAAAAATGGCGCAGGGTGCAAACATTCGGACGATTGCGCTGACGGATCACGATACCATTGACGGCGCATGGGAAGCGATTGTTGCGGGAAAAGAACAAGGCGTGCAAGTTATTCCCGGCATAGAGATAACTTGCGCTTTTATGGAGCGCGAATTTCACATGCTTGGGTTTGGCATTGATTACCATCATCAGGAATTGCTCGAGCGCCTGAAAGAATTTCAGGAAGCGCGCAAAAGAAAAACCGAAAAAATAATTGAAAAATTGCGGGAAGCCGGATTTCGCATTTCGTTTGAAGACGTGTTGCGTTATGCGGCGGGCACGATTACGCGCCCGGCAATTGCCGAGGCGGCGCTGAAAAATCCGGAGAATGCCGCGCGGCTCGGCGGAATTTCCACAATTCACGATTTTATCAACGAATATCTGGTAAGCGGCAAGCCGACTTATGTTGAGCGCAGGCGGCCGGTTGAAGTGAAAGACGCCATTGGGCTTATTCATTCTGCCGGAGGCGTCAGCGTATGGTCGCATCCGGCGATTCATTTTAATTCCGTAAGAAACAAAGCTTCGTACGGCGTTCAGGGCGATTACAAAAAATTGGAAGAAATTTTAAAAATTTTTATTGCGTACGATTTGGACGGCATGGAATGTTTTCATCCTGACTATTCGGAAGACGACGCGGAATTGCTTAATGTGCTGGCGGGAAAATACGGCTTGCTGCGCACGGCCGGTTCGGATTTTCATCGCAATGACGAAACAGGCAAAAAAGAAGGCGCGCCGGAACTTGCGTATTACCAAACATTTGATTTTTCGCTTGATGATATCGTGCCGAATTTGGAAGCCGCGATCCTGCGGCGCCAGACCCGCGCGCAACGAATAGAATCATAAGATTGTTTCTTTTTTCCGGGGAGTGTGATAGGATGCGAGCATGCTCTTTTGAAACACAGTACGGAGTTGGAAATGAAAAAATCAAGATATTTTGTGGTTGTTTTGGCGTTGTCATTTTGGCGTGCGGGCATTGGTTTTAATGCGGGCACGGCGTACGCGAGTCACGATAAGCCGCCGATTGCGCTTGACAATCTTTCGTACGCGCGGCTTGTGTTTGAACATTGGCGGGAAGTCGTTGTCGTTGAAACGATATTGAAAGACGAGCCAAAAAAGGATAACGATTCTTCGGCTGACCACTCCGGCAATACGGATAAGAACGGAACGGACGAATTGATAAAGCCGTATTTGCGGAAACTTTGGCTTGATAAGCGCGTTATGGGCATGCGGCAATTGGCAAGCGGAACCGGTTTTGTGTGCGGCAGTGACAGTGACGGAAAAAAGGTTTTTATTTGTACGAATGCCCATGTCGTTGAAGACAGAATTGAAGTTACCGTACGAACGGCTTCGGCTAAAGAATATCGCGCAACGGTGCTTGCGGAAGATAAGGAACGGGACGCCGCGGTGCTTGCGATTGAAAGCGAAGAAAATCTTTCCCCGGTTGCGTGGGGAGATCCCGACAATGCCGCCATTGGCGAGGCCGTTATGGCTCTTGGCAATCCGCAGGATCTCCCATATTCTCCAAGCCACGGCATCGTATCAGGAAAAAGGCCGTTGAATATCGTAAAAGACAAACCGCCGCTGCCGTTTCTTCAATTAGACATTGCGTTGAATTTTGGAAGTTCAGGAAGCCCCATATTCAATATGAAGGGCGAGGTGGTCGGCGTGGGGGCGTTGATTTTAGCAAGAAGCCAGGGTATTGCGTTCGCGATTCCTTCAACCGATTTTCAAAAAATGGTTGAGCATGTAAAAAAACAGCAAACACCTGCTACGCCGTAGTTATGCGATGCGCCTCTGGTGAGGCGCATTTTTTTGCGCTATGCTGTAACGGTAACCAAGAAAATGGAAAGCAGAAAGTAGAATTCATTTGGTATTCTACGTTCTCCATTCTAAATTCTTATGAATATGTTGTATCAAGATTTATCGGATTCAGGGAAAAAATACGCGCGCATTATGTCGCTTGCGTTGCTTGCGCTTGTGTTTGTGTTCGGCGTTATCTTCACGGCGTATTATTACGCGTCATGGAAGCAGGTGCGCCACGCAACGAAAAATTTTCAGGTAAGCGTGTCCGGAGAAGGCAAAATTTCCGTAAAACCGGACATTGCGACATTTACTTTTAGCGTGCGTTCCGAAAACGCAAAATTAAAATCCGCGCAGGATGAAAATTCGGCAAGCTCCGCAAAGGTCGTGCAGTTTTTAAAATCATCCGGCGTTGCGGATAAAGACATTCGCACGGCCTATTACAATATCTCTCCGCAGTATCAGTATCCGAAGCCGTGCCCGCTTTCTGCGCCCTATCCGTGCGTGCAGTCGCAATCAAAGCCGATTATTATCGGGTATGAAGTGGTAAGTTCTTATGAAGTAAAAATCCGCGATTTGGAAAAAGCCGGCGACATTCTTGACGGCGCAACCAGCGCCGGCGCCACGGAAGTGAACGGTCCCTCGTTTACGGTTGACAATCCCGATTCTGCAAAAATTGAGGCGCGGAAAATTGCCGTTGACGACGCAAAAGCAAAAGCTGATGTGCTGGCTCGTGATTTGGGAGTGCGGCTTGGAGATATTGTCGGATTCAGCGAATCAGGCGGCGGGGGCCCGATTATGTTTGAGAAAGCAACTATGTCTGCTATGGGAGGAGGGGCGGCAACTCCCGCGCCGTCCATTCAGCCGGGTGAAAATGAAATTATTTCAAATGTGACGATTACGTATGAAATTAAGTAGAAATTATTAGTACAGTATGCTATCTTAAATGCCGTATGCAGAATACGGCATTTAAATTTGAAATTACAAAAAAGAGCGCGCGTTCAAAAGCGCGGCGCGGGATTTTGTACACATCGCACGGCGTGGTTGAAACGCCGGCTTTTGTAACGGTTGGGACCAACGGGTCAGTAAAGTCGCTTTCTCCGGACGATGTTTTGGGAGTAGGCTCTCAAATTGTTTTGGCGAACGCGTATCATTTGTTGCTTGAGGGGCGCGCGGAAGTTATTGAGTCGGCAGGCGGCTTGC
>JAGXAD010000081.1 GCA_018971745.1 Patescibacteria group bacterium | reverse complement strand
ATGCGTCTTCAACGGTTTCTTCAAGCATTCCGACATTTGCTCTGCGGTCTGACGGCTCGTTGAAAGACGGAATGTTTCTTGATATGGAGGGAGCTGACATTGCAAATGTGCGCTCGCTTGTTTCGGCAAACGGCTTGTGGGAGATTGGAGAAGACGGCACCATCCGCGCGGTAAAAATTATTACGAATGAAATTGTCGCGGACAACATTAAAGCGCGGTTGGTGGAAGCCGAACAAGTGAAAGCCAAAGAAGTTGAAGCGGGCGGGTTTCGCGTGTTCCGCTCCGCCGAAGCCAACAAGGCAACCGTCGGAGAGGGGCGGATTTTGCGCGGTGAGACCGAGACCACTATATATAGTAGCAAGGTCGCGTCAACCTCAAAGATTTTTGTGAGTTTTACCAGCGATTTGGGAGCGCGGTCATGGTTTATCTCTCAAAAATCAGATCCCTCGGAAATCTTCGGAGGTTCAACCTCCGAAACGACGACTACGCCCGGGTTCTTTACGGTACGGATTTCGGCACCCTTGCCGGATGACGCCAGCTTTGATTGGTGGGCGGTTGAGACCGCGGGAACGGTTGCGCCGGCGCCCATAACCAACGCCATAATCAGTAATCAACAACCGATAACAAATAATTTGCAATCAGCCGCAAGCCAAATATCAACGGGTACCGCAAGCCAAACATCAACGGGTACGAACACCGTTTTGCAACCTTCGGCTGATACGACCACTGCGATCACCACTACTGCAACCACAACTATTACTACTGCAACCACGACAACAATTTCAAGCGGGGCAACGGCAGACGGCGCGAGTACATCATCTGCAACTACAACTACATCTGCAACGACAAGCGATTTAAGCGCGTCGTCTACAACCGCGACGGCAAGCAATGCAAGCACATCGCCTACGCCCGATATCGTTTCCGCTTCAACAACAGTAACGAACACTATTGTTCCGACTTCCACCGCATCAACAACCGGCTTGTAACCAAAAACCCCGCTTTTGGCGGAGTTTTGGCGGATTCCAATCAAGATGGTAATTCCACACTTGGTATTACTTCCATTATAGCAGAATCGCAAAGCGTGTCAAGCGGCGCTGTGGATAATTTTGGGAATGAGCCGGTGGAGGGATTTGCACCCTCGGAACCCACAATACCAAGCGTGGGACCAAACTCGATCACCGGCTCGGGCTCATCATATCAGAGTGGTTTGTAAAAAGTCAAAATGAGTTTTGACAATTCTCAAACCCGCTGAAAGCGAGGTTGGGGATTTCTCTTTTCTTATTCCTGTTATAATAAAAACATGAAACAAAAAACCGGATGCAAAAATTATTTTTATCTTCCGGCATTTTTTTGCGCCGCCGTTACCATCGCCGCAGCCGGTTTGTTGGTTGTTGCAAACAATGCCAGCGCAGGAGGCAACATTGACGCGACGAACGCCTACGCGTGGTCCGAAAACGCCGGATGGATTAATTTGAATCCGTCGCAAGGCGGGGGAATACTTGTCGGCGACAACGCCGTAACCGGCTACGCGTGGGGAGAAAATATCGGCTGGATTATCATGAACCCTTCGTGGGGCACGGGCGTGCAGAACGACGGCTACGGCAATTTGTCAGGTTACGCTTGGGGTGAAAATACAGGTTGGATTAATTTTAATCCAAACCTTGCGACGCGCGTAACGATTGATGTAAACGGCAACTGGTCGGGCTGGGCGTGGGGAGAAAACATCGGCTGGATTAGTTTTAATTGTTCCAATACCTCAAGTTGCGGAACGGTTTCGTTTAAGGTTACTTCGGGTTGGAAGCCGCCGAAAACAAGCGCTTCGGGCAGCGTATCGCCGGCGGATACCGGCTCCGGCGGCGGCACGGCAACTTTTGGCGCAACCGGTCTTGGCAGTTCAACCCCGCCGACTGACAGCGGATCCGGCGGCGGCACGCCGACCACGACTCCGAATCCGGGCGGAGGCGGAGGAACCGGAGGAGGCGTGAGTTTTATGTTGTTCCGCCTGTACGCGGCCGCGTATTTTGCCGCGTACGCGCTCGTTGATACGATGCGGCTGTTAGGAAAAAATCTTTGGTTTGCGCTCGGCGGCGTTTGGCATTGGCTGATGTAACTTAAAAATCCGTTCGTGCTCGAACGGATTTTTAAGCGTGGACCCGGCGGGATTTGCACCCGCTTCATCAGGTGCTAACGCTGATATGTTACTGCATACACCACAGGCCCGGATCCACGAAAACATAATAACAAAAAGAACCCCTTTTGCAAGGGATTCCTTTTGTAGCACCCGATTTTAACCTACGGTATATAGGCTCATATCAGCGTTGTAATTTCATTATAGCAACCCGTCCTTTTTTGTCAATAGTCCCGTAAGAGTTAATTGTGAATAACTTTTTTGTTATCATTATCGTCCAATGCCGACTTTTCGTTCAAGCCGGTCAACTCTGTTTTGCAGGTGCTGGATTTTGACGTCATTGTCGGCCGTAAAGCGGAGCAGGGGCATAAGCGATCGTTTCATGTCTCCCATATCGGCATGAACCCGGTCAAATTCTTCCGTCATGTCTTTACGGATATCGTATAAGCCGCTCCTAAGCTCTTCTTTGGTTGCAAACCCTTTCAAATCGTCTTTGGTCGTAAACCCGCGAAGGTCATCTTTCGTCGCCATTCTGCTCGTGATGTCGTCAAATGCGCTTTTCACTATTTTTGCAAGTTGTTCAATTGTCATTGGTTTCTTCTTCATATTGTTATCGTAGCCGTTGCTGGCAAAACGGTCAAGGAATTTGTTATCCACAGTGTTTCAATAATCTTATGAAATTTAACCTTATATAATCAAAAACCGCTTTGATTTAAATCAAAGCGGTTTTTAAGCGTGGACCCGGCGGGAATGAAAGTTTGACTTATGTTTTTTGGTTGTGATAGGATAACGGCATGGCCACCATAACTATTCCTAAAAAGTTAATAAAAGAAAGCGACCTCGTTATTATTCCCCGCAAAGAATATGAAGGATTTTTGCGCATTGCAAAAAAAAGAATATACACCGAGCTAGACCGGGATTTAGATAAAGCAATTGCTGAAGTAAAACACGGAAAAATTATTGGTCCTTTTGATAATGCCAAGGATCTTATGAAAAATATTCGTCACGCATCGCTTCGCGTCAAAAAATATGATGAAGAACGAGGTATTTGGCAAGCCCGCGTAGATCGAAATATTCGGTTTTATTTTTGCGTTGAAAGCGACGGATACCGATTACTTGACATTAAAAAACACCCGAAATAGAAAAGAATCAATTAAAACAGCCCAGCCCTTTTGGCGATTCGCCAAAAGGGCTGGGCTGTTTTGTTATCCACAATCGCACATTCAAAAAGGCAGTCGTATGGTATAATAAAACCAATGGCAGAAATCATTGACCTCCGCGCGGCGAAACGTCGCATGGAAGAACAAAATCAAGCGGAAACCGATCAGGAATTTATCCGCCGGCGACTTGCCGCGGTATCCGCGTTTGAACGCGCCGCGTCGTGGCGCGTTGAATCAGTTTCGACGCAACATTCGCCCGCGTCCGGCGCCGGTTTTTTCGTCAAACAATTTTTCATCACCGTTGCCGGCTTGGCAATGCTCTTTTTGGTTGCCAACGCCGGTAGTTTGCAGCCCTCCGCCGCCCCGGCAAGCACAATGCACTCTTTGCTTGAGCTTACTTCCCGAACCGACTCGCCGGACAATTTCAACCGCTATAATTATTCTTTGGAAGGGCTTGGCAACATTTTGGGAACGCCAACCACTACCGCGACGCAAATTGCAACGACCAGCGCAACCATTGCCAGTTCCATTAATGGAGTGTATACCCGTCTTAATGTTCCTCCGTTCGGCGGAGCGAACGCGACCACGAGTTATACCTGCGCAAGCGGCACCTGTGATTTAAATCTGAACCAGTTGTACCAATTTACGGATTTCACCGTATCAAGCGGCGCAACATTGGCGCCGTCAACCGCGGCGCCGGGCGGGCTGTATGTGCTGGTATCGGGAACTTGCACCATTGCCGGCACCATTACGGTTTCGGCAAAGGGTAACGCCGCCGGAGTCAGCACCGCAGGCGGCGGCAACGGCGGCG
>JAGXAD010000080.1 GCA_018971745.1 Patescibacteria group bacterium | reverse complement strand
AAAAATCGTTGCCGAGGGAAAAAAGATTTTGCTGGTCGGCACCAAGCCGGCCGCGCGCCGCGCGATTCAGGAAACGGGAGAAGAAACCGGCATGCCGTACGTGGCAATTCGCTGGATTGGCGGAACTCTTACGAATTTTAAGGTTATCAACGAACGGCTCGCCATGCTTGAGGACTTGGAACAAAAAAAAACACGGGGAGAATTTGAACAATACAAGAAAAAGGAAAAAATAAAACTTGAGGAGAATTTGCGTAATCTGCAAAAAACTTTTGCCGGCGTGCGAAATTTGAAAAAATTGCCGGACGCGTTGTTTGTGGTTGACGCAATTCACGATAATCTTGCGGTGCGCGAAGCGGTGCGGCTTAATATTCCGGTTGTGGCGCTCGCAGACACCAATACGAATCCCGCGCTAATAACTTATCCGATACCGTCAAACGATGACGCCTTGCCGGCGGTTCGCTTTATGATGAACAAACTTAAGCATGCAATTTTTGACGGCAAAAAAGAAATAAAATCGGCTGAAGCGGCGCCAACGATGGCGTCGGGAGAAGCAAGTTAAATTTTTGAAGCTCATCCATGGCAGTTGACATTACAATGTTAAAAGAACTTCGGGAGCGCACCAGCGCTTCTTTCAATGAGTGCCGCAAAGCGCTTGAAAAAACAAACGGTAATTTGGAAGAAGCGGTAAAGCTGATAGAAAAACTGTTGGGGCTTCAGGCCGTTAAAAAATCTTCGCGCGCGCTTAAAGCCGGCGTGATTGACTCCTACATCCACGGCGGAGGCAATATCGGCGTTCTTGTGGAAGTGTTTTCGGAAACCGATTTTGTCGCGCGTAACGAAAGTTTTAAATCGTTTGCGCACGACATAGCCATGCACATTGCGGCGGCAAATCCGTTATACGGGCGAATCGAAGATGTTCCGGAAGATGTGGTCGCGGTTGAACGTCGAGCGTTTGAAGAAGAAACCAAGGCGCTCAATAAGCCCTCACATCTTATTACTCAAATTGTGGAAGGAAAAATAAAAAGCCATTTTGAAGCAATAAGCTTGTTAACCCAATCGTACGTAAAGAACCCTGATAAAACCGTAGGGGAGTATGTGAATGAAATGATCGGCAAATTCGGCGAGAACATCAAAATCGGCAGGTTTTGCCGGTTTGAGTTGTAGTTGAAAATTCTATGATTCTTATTTTTATTTCTCTTTTTTTTGTTTTGGCGAGCTTCGGAGGCATGCTTTATCTTGCGGGCCGCAAAATCCCGCTTTTGCGTCTTGTTCCGGAACAATTAATCAACGAAAGTTTTTTGAACCGGCCTTCGCGCCTGAAAACATGGGGACGGATGCTGGTTGCGTGGCATCACGAGCGTAAACACATTCATTGGTTTTTATATGCCCTTGAATCTCTGTTGCGGAGAGTCCGCATCGCTTTTTTAAAACTTGAAAATACCTCTTTGCGGCTTATGAAAAAGGTGCAGGAAAAAAAAGAAGAACACGCCCTACGCACAAACGAACAACATAATTCGGAATTAAACCGTTGGAAAAAAGAAAACGGCATCGGCAAGCAGAAACAGGCCGGCTCAAAAGCGGAAATTGAAAACGAACGGGCATAGTTTTTAATATTTTACCCGGTCACATTATATTAGTGCCGGGGTAGCTCAGCGGTAGAGCAACTGTTTTGTAAACAGTAGGTCGTCGGTCCGAATCCGACCCTCGGCTCCAGAATTTGATTTTCCGGTTTTTGACCGGACGAATCGGTGGGTGGGTGAATAAAGCCACGCATGATCGTATTTCTTCATTGTAAAGCGCATGGCTTTTGGTGCGGTACCGTAGATTGAGAAGTTTTGCAATTTAAGTATAATGGATAAAGCAGTCAGGGTGGTAGCCCTGTTCCGTCCGAACAAATCAAGTTTTGCAAAAAAGGAGCGGTCGGCACAGCAACATCCTCGGCGTGAGAAGGCATGCAAAACATGATTTCAGCGATATCAAAAAGATACCTTGAATTGATTCTTATTTTTTTGATTATTTTTGCGGTTACCGTAGTTTTTATGCGGACTCTTGATTCTGATTTCGTCCGGTGGGACGATGGCACCAACATTACGCAGAATCCCTTTCTTACCCACGGCATAAGCATACAAAATCTCGCTTGGATGTTTTCCGACACAAGCTACATGCGTCGCTGGGTGCCCTTGAGTTGGCTTGTTTGGAACGCTGACTTCACGATAAGCGGGCTGAATCCGCGCCTGTTCCATTTCAACAATCTGTTCATTCACATCGCTAATACGGTTCTCGTCTTTTTAATTATACGTCGTTTGTTATTCGTCTTGGATGATTTGGCGGGAGTTCGAAAGCCGAAACGGCTGCTTGTCGTATGCGCCGCAATTGGAGCATTGTTGTGGGCCATTCATCCCTTACGAGTAGAAGTAGTTGCTTGGGTTTCAGGATACATGTATGGCCAAGCGCTCTTTTTCCTTCTCATATCCGCGCTTTCTTATCTTTATTATGTCGCGATGCCAGGCGCGAATGGAAAGAAAAAGATGTTGTACGGGGTGTCGGTGGCGGCGTTTGCGGCATCCCTTCTAACCTATCCCATTGCGCTTGCGTTTCCAATCGTGCTGGTAATTTTGGATATTTATCCTCTTCTGCGCCTTGGTGTTTCTTGGAAAAACTGGAAAAATGCGGAAACGCAAAATGTTTTTGTAGAAAAAATTCCATTTTTTGCCATCGCCATTTCCGTTTTTGCCGTAACATTACGAGCACGGATACATGCGGGGGCGTTTTGGGGGAGACCGCCGAGCCTTGAAACATTCGGAGTGACAGACAGAATTGCCCAGGCATTTTATATGTGGGCGCGCTTTTTATGGAAGACCTTGTGGCCGATGAATCTGTCGCCTGTTTATACGGCGTTGGTAACATTTAATCCCCTAGGGTTTCCGTTCGCATTGAGCGCTCTTGCGGTCATAGTCGTAACCATAGTGCTCTGGTTAAAACGGTTTCAGTATAAAGGAATTTTTGCGGTGTGGTTCGCTCATCTCGTGATACTGATTCCTTTTCTGGGTCTGACGGAACATCCGTATTACCCGAGTGACCGCTATAGCTATGTGGTTAGCGTCATCTGGGCCGTGCCGCTTGCGGCAGCTCTCAGCATGATTTGGTCTTGGTGGGGAGGGTCCGCCCGCGTCCTACGCGCGCTGGGGCTTTTCGGAGTTTTGTGCCTTGCGGCGTGGTGGAGCATTTTAAGCTTTCAACAAATATACGTATGGAAAAACAGCGAGACCCTATTCCGCTACATGATTACGGAGCTTGGAGACAATCCTTATCGCAGCGATATTCTTTGGAGGCTTGGGGTGTTTCTTGCTGATAACGGTAGATACGAAGAGGCCATTAAAAATCTTTCTCTCGCGGTAAAGATAAACCCGCGCAATCCGTTACCGCGCGTACTTCTTCAGCTGGTGTTGAAGAAAAGCGAGCAAGACAGACAAATCCATGTTAAATGACCGATAAAATTTTATGATTGCGAACGGTTCCGGCAAAACAAAATAGCAAAATAATAATCATGGGCAGGTGGCAGAGCGGTCAATTGCACTTGGCTGTAAACCAAGCGCCTTTATGGCTACGGGGGTTCGAATCCCTCCCTGCCCATTGTGTAAGTTAAATTTTTACAACACATTATGGGTTGTAAAAATTTAACTTTGATGCGGAGGAGGGGTTCGAAGGCCGGAAGAAATCTGCCTGGGGCAGATTTCTGAGGCGGGGTCGCGACCTTTTTGCGAAGCAAAAAGAGTTGTGACCGAATCCCTCCCTGCCCATCAAACAAAAATCAGTATTCGTAACGCGCATGCAATAACATCATCATGCGGTCGGTTTTCGGTTTTTGGCACAAAAGAAGTTTTTTATGCTCCCTGATATTTTTGGCAATATCAGGTTTTTTGCTGTACAGCCCGAATCTCAATCAGGGGCTTTTTTGGGATGATGACGATTTCATCATCCACAACAGGTTTATCCGAAACCTAAATTGGGAAAACATTCGGTTTATTTTTACTCACAACATGGCGTCTCAGGTCGGTTCAATGTCTCCTTATTACCGCCCGTTTTTAATTATGAGTTTTTGGGCAAATTTTGCGGTCGGCAAACTGCATCCTTTTATCTATCACCTCACGA
>JAGXAD010000079.1 GCA_018971745.1 Patescibacteria group bacterium | reverse complement strand
GGGAAGCGGCAGTGGGGGATCAGGTAATGAGAAATTTGGAAAAAGCGGTTTTACTGCAAAGCATTGACGCGTTATGGATGGACCATTTGGATTCTATGGAGCATTGCGTCAATCCGTTCGTTTGCGCGCATACGGCCAGCGCGACCCGTTGGTGGAATATAAAAACGAAGGCAGCCGCATGTTTCGCGAGCTTCAAAACGCAATCGGGAGCCAGGTTGCGAATACGATATTTAAGGTCGGTTTTGCCCAGCAGTCTACAGTCGGGTTTCAGCAACCGGCGCAAGCTTCAAATTTGATTTTTAAGTCAAATGAAAATCAATCCGAGAATAAAGCTGATCGCCCCGCCTTCGCTAAAGCTACGACGGGTAGGAATGATCCGTGCCCATGCGGCTCAGGAAAAAAATATAAAAAGTGCCATGGTGTGTAGGAATAGAAAAAGAAAAAAACCGCACGAAATTTATGTGCGGTCCGCGGATTCCAAATGTTTGACATAAAGGCCGTAATCACAGCCCTGGCTATTTCCTATGACATTAATAAAATCAACAAGCAGGGCGTCAATCATTTTTTGCGTCATTTGCCGGTCCTTTTTAAGCCGCAGGATGTCTTGTTTCGAAAGATTATTCATGTGTTTGTTGCGTTCGATTGATGAAAGAGCTTCCTTGCGATATCGTTTGGCCTCTTTCTCAAGAAAGTTCAGAAGTTCTCCTCGGGTCATTATGTATCCCTCGTATTTTGTTAAATAACAGAATGTTGTTATGATATCACGGCAATGATTATTTATCAAACGAAAAACCATCTCCGTATCATCAAAATTAAATTATTAAAGACCGGCAATCCGGTCTTTAATAATGTGCCGCGCAAGAGTATACTAAAATCATGATTGAAGAATTTTTGGAAAAAATCGCGAAAGCGCCTGCGGTCACGCTTGATAAAACCATTAATGTTTCAAAAAAAGCCGGAGAGGCGCTTCAACTGCATAAGCCCGTGAAAAAAGCTCAAGAATTTTGGTATATGTTGGGGCCCGGGTTAACCACTGGAGCTGTTGATGACGACCCAGGCGGTATCGTGGTCTATTCGCAAGCGGGCGCCGGATACGGATTCAAAATGCTGTGGTTGGCACCCTTCACTTTTCCTTTGATGGCCGTGGTGCAGGAGATGTGCGCTCGCATCGGTTTGGTTACCGGTCAGGGCCTTGCCGCAAACATCAAACAATATTATCCGAAGCGGACGCTTTATTTTGTAACCGCGCTTTTGTTTTTTGCAAACGCCTTTAACATCGGCGCGGACCTGAAAGCCATGGTCAAAGCAACCCAGTTGTTGTTCCCGTCGCTCGGGTTCGGATTGCTGATTTCTGTTTTTGTCGCAATCAGTTTAATTCTACAGATTTTTATGACTTATCAGGGATACGCAAAATACCTCAAATGGCTTTCTTTGATTTTGGTTTCATACATTTTTTCGGCAATTAGCATACAGGCTAACTGGAATGAAATTATGCGCCAAGCAATTACTCTTTCGTTTGCGTCATCCGGTGCCGAGGTGCTGATGATCATGGCCATCTTAGGCACAACAATTTCGCCCTATCTTTTTTTCTGGCAGACATCCCAGGAAGTTGAAGAAGAAATTTTAAGCGGCAAAACGACTATTGCGGAACGGCTTGGCACTACGGCTGATGCCCTGCGAAAAATGCGGATTGACGTGTGGTCCGGCATGTTTTTTTCGAATCTCATTATGTTTTTCATCATTGTCGTATCCGGCTCCGTGCTTTTTTCTCACGGCATTACCGACATTCGCACCGCCGCTGACGCCGCCGAGGCACTGCGCCCGTTTGCCGGAGAATGGACGTATGTTTTATTTACGCTCGGCATCATCGGTACCGGCCTTCTTGCCATACCGGTGCTTGCCGCATCCGCTTCGTACGCCTTGTCCGAAAGTTTTAACTGGCCGCAAGGGTTGTACCATAAGTTAAAAGAAGCGTCCGCGTTTTACGGCATCATTATTATTTCGATGCTTGTCGGGCTTGCGATTAACTTTACCGGCATTGACGCTATACGCGCGCTGATTTATTCCGCGGTGCTCAACGGGTTTGTTGCGCCCGTGGTTTTAATTTTGATGGTGCAAATTGCCAACAGCAAAAAAATTATGGGCGAGTGGGTGAATCATCCGGTTATCGGATGGCTCGGGTGGTGCATCGCGGGAATGATGGCAGTGGTTAGCGTCGCAACTATTGCAGTACTCTTATAAAAATCTTCGGAGGTTGAACCTCCGAAGATTTCATTGACCTAACTTTTATGGATAGAACTATTCAAACAATACAAATTGTTCTTGGCCGGATTTTGGTGAATTATTATGCAGTGCCGCATGATACGCGGTCTGCCGGCGCGATTTTATTTTTGCACGGCTGGGGCGCTGACGGCGCAATTTGGTTTCCGATTATGCGGGAGTTGCGCGATGCGGGTTTTGCGTTATATAGCATTGATTTTCCTGGATTCGGTAAATCAGAAATGCCGTCGCATCCGTTTTTCGTTGATGATTATATGGAAGTGGTGGACGAGTTTATTCAAAAACTTGCGCTGAAAAATTGCATAGTGGTCGCGCATTCATTCGGTGGCAGAGTTGCAATCAAACTTGCGGCGGCATATCCCAATTTGATTCAAAAATTGGTTTTGGTTGATAGCGCCGGGGTGCGGCTTACATCACAAAAACTTACCATTAAACAAAACATTATCCGCACTATAAAACCTTTATTACATTTGTGGCCCCTATGCTTTTTGCGTCCGTATCTATACCGTTTGTTCGCATCGGAAGATTATCTGGCGTATCCGCGTTTGCGCGAAACTTTCGTAAAAGTGGTGAATGAGGATTTGACTCCGATTTTGCCGCGCGTCACAACTGACACATTATTAGTGTGGGGCGCGAAAGATAACGAAACGCCGCTTGCGGCGGCTAAAATTATGCAAAAAAACATTTTGCGCAGCCGCTTGGTTATATTGTCAAACGCCGGGCATTTCAGTTTTTTGGATGACCAACAAGGATTTTTACAAATACTGAAAGAATTTTTATGACTCTTTCTCCGATAAAAACAATAACTTACCAATTATATCTGTTTCAGCTTGAAAATTATCGCATCAGGCGGTTTTTGAAATTGCTCGGAAAAAATTTCGGGCAGCCGAATCAAACGCAAAGAAAACAAGTTGTTTGGACTTTGAAACTCTCGTACCTTTTTTCACTTTCACTGATTTTGCAAAGCGCGCTGTCGTTCGGGGCGGGATATGTTGCGTATCGGCTTTTTGCCGCGCCTGCGACATTGGCAGTCGCGGCAGGCATCATAACATTTTATGTTCTCTCACTTTTTTTCTTTTTGGTTTTGATTCCGGTTGCCGTCGCGTATATGCCGCTTGATTATTTGCTCAAACGAAGAATTATCAGACGCGCAAAAAGAAAAATGGCCCGAGTTTCGCGGGCAAAAATAATCGGCATTACCGGAAGTTACGGCAAAACCACAATGAAAGAAGCACTGGCTGCGGTTCTGTCTGAAAAATTCAAAGTGTTAAAAACGCTGGAAAATATCAATACGCCCTTAGGCGTAAGCCGTTTGATTTTGGATAAACTAACCGCAGATACGGAAATTTTTGTGGTTGAGATGGGCGCGTATCAAAAAGGCGACATTCAAACGATATGCGATATTGTCCCACCGGACATCAGCATTGTTACCGGAATTAACGAAAGCCATTTGGAACGATTCGGCAGCATTGAAAATACGATTAAAACAAAATTTGAAATTGTTGAGGCAACAAAACGCGCGGGATTGGTGGTATTGAACGCCGACGATAAGCTTGTTGCCGCGCATTACCAAGAATACATCAAGGGTCAGAAAATTTGTTTTTACGCGAGCCGCAATAATCCGCTCGTCCCGTATCAAATTTCAGAAATGCGGTTTTTTGAAGACGGATCAGGAATTTCATTTAATTTAGCATCGCGAGAGCGGAATTTTGGAACTATAAAAATTCCTTTGCTTGGAGAATATGCGGCTGGCATCGTGATGGCGTGCGTTTGCATTGCGCGTGAACTTGGCATGAGTAACGGGGAAATACAACGCGGCATCGCAAACATCAAACCAATTTCGCACCGTCTTGAGCCGATCCGTGGAGCATCGGGCGTTTTGGTGATTGACGACAGTTACAACGGCAATCC
>JAGXAD010000078.1 GCA_018971745.1 Patescibacteria group bacterium | reverse complement strand
CGCGCATTTGTCGTTATACCATAAGCCTGCCGTAGTTGAATTATAAATAAACCATGACTCGCTACCACGGACATAAAGCCATTTATCAACAATTTGTTTCTTCACAAAATCGCGAACGGTCAGCGCCTGCGCGCCGTATGTATTTGTCAAAACGGGGTCGGTTAAAATAATTCTTGCCAACCGCGCCAATTCCGTTGACCCTTGCAAATCGTCTAACTGATAAGAAATGGTAGTTGAAGAATACGGCGACAACCACGGCCCCGACCAATTAAGATTGCCGTTAATGTCAGCAATGGTTGCTTTTAACATCATGGTATTCGCCCATGCAAGCGCGCGCTCCAAATATTTTACGTCTTTCGTGGCTTCATACATTGACAAGGTTCCTCCAAACGCGTATTGAAACGTATAATACGTTTCGCCGTTGCCGCTTGACGCCAACGAATCAAGCGTTGATTTGTTAGCTTCATACTGAGAATCATAGATAGTCTGATAATAAGAAACACTTTCGGCGGCAAACGCACTGCCTGCTGACGCAACCAAAAGTAGCCCCAACATACAAACAAATAATGACCCCCTTGCATATTTTCTCATGATGCAAATGGTTCGTGCGTTTGAATATCCTATTGCGCTTTGCGCCGCAATACGACGCCAAAAATACGAAACTGAATTATAACAAATAGATTTTTTGCAGCATATGGCGTTTTTCAAATCGTAAATTTATTCATGCTCGCTTATAATTTTTCCGCCCAAAGTTCTTAATTGCTCTAAAAACCGTTTTGCTTGATCCGCGTTCGGAGGAACCCCGTGCCATTTGTAATCAAACTCAATTTCGGGAATGCCCTTGCCGGGAATCGTGTGCGCGATGATGCACACCGGTTTTTCAAAAATCGCGCGCGCTTCTTCGTACGCATTCACGATTTCTTCAAAGTTATGTCCGTTGATTTCCAAAACATGCCAATTAAACGATTCGTACTTTTCGCGAAGGGGTTCAAGCGGCATAATGTTTTCTGTCATGCCGTCAATCTGAATGTTATTGCGGTCAATCAAGGCGGTAAGATTATCCAATTTTAATTTACCCGCAAGCATGGCGGCCTCCCATGTTTGCCCGCATTCTTGCTCGCCATCAGACATCAAACAAAAAACTTGATTTTGTTTTTTGTCAATTTTGAATCCGATTGCCATGCCAACTGCTTGCGACAATCCTGAACCAAGCGGGCCTGAAGTTGTTTCAAGCCCAGGCAATGCCTCGCGATGCGGATGCCCCTGCAAGCGCGTGCCAAACTTGCGAAGCGTCTTCATTTCTTCCACCGGAAAATATCCCGCATGCGCCATAGTAGCATAGAGCACAGGACAAATGTGGCCGTTTGAAAGCACCAAACGGTCGCGATCCGGCCAATCAGGATTTTTCGGGTCGTGCTTCAAAATATGAAAATAGAGCGCGGTAAAAATATCAGCCATGCCCAAGGGCCCTGCCGTATGCCCGGAACCCGCCAAAACAAGCGATTCAATAATGGTCTGGCGAATTTTATTTGCGGTCTCTTCCAGAAATTTTATTTTATCGTCATGGAGATGCGACATAAAATTTTACTTACCAACTATATCAACAATCCCCCAAAGCAAGAAAAAGACTCCAGTAAAAAATTCTGTTACCGGCAATCCGATTTCAAAATACCATAACAAAATAAAAAAAGTTCCGATACCCAACACATAAAGAGGATTTATTATTTTGTTGCCCCTCACAGCTTCAACGGCCACAGAAGGCCCTTTAAAACTCTGCGCTAATCCTAAGCCCGCAAAAAATATTCCAAAAAGAACGGCTGGAATCATCAGTAAACCTCCAAAATTTATTCCACCCGAAACACGGCTAGTCGGACCGTAAACATAGGCAGCCGTTCCAACAACGGAGAGAAGAGCAAAAAAATAATAAAGAAATTTTTTATTCATAAATTATCACATCTTAAACGCAACATTGCGCTTTAATTTTTCAATGCCCGCAAGCGGGTCTCGCTCCCCAAAAATTGCGGATGCCGCCGCAAGATAATCCGCACCCATTTCAACGCATCGCTTGGCAACGCCGACTTTTACTCCCCCGTCCACTTCAATTCTACAATCGGGGCAGAGCGCGCGCAAATGTTTTATTTTTGAATAATTATGGCCTTCAAATTCCTGGCCTGCGAGCCCGGGGCGCACCGCCAACACTTGCAGCAATTCAACTTTACCGATATATGGTTTGAGCGCGGTCCAAGAAGTATGAGGCGCCACAGCAAAGCCAACCTGAATGCGCGCCTTGTGGCACGCATCAATCACAAACTCCGGGTCGCGCAAAGTTTCTATGTGAAAAATAATTCTCCTGACCGCAGGCAAAAACCATGTTTCAAAATGCTCTTCCGCGTGGTCAATCATCAAATGAATTTCAAGACGCGTCGGCGTTTGAAATCCGACCAAATCCAGCGAATTATGCCAAATGGAATTCGGCGTAAAGGTGCCGTCGGCAACGTCAATATGGACCCAGCGCACATAATTTTCAACTTGCCGAATGCGCTTTTGCACCGTTTCAAAATCGGAAACATTGATTGCGGGAACAATTTCGATCAATTCAATTTAACGAGTTGCCAAGCTTTGGCCGTTTCGCGACCTCACAATTTAGTAAGTTGGCGTGCGCAAACTTATTAAACTGGTTAAACTCATCAACTAATTTAACTTACTTAAAATTTTCCTCCTCAACCGCTGATATTTTATCAACGCGGCGGATGTGCCGGTCAACTCCGGAAAATTCCGACTCAAGCCAAACTTTCACGATTTTTTTTGCCTCGTCCTCGTTCAGCCAATCGGATGGCAGAACCAATACATTGGTATTTTCATGTTCCCGGGATTGACGCGCCACATCGGCATTGAAACCAAGAGCCGCGCGAATGCCTTTATATTTATTCGCGACCATATCCATGCCGTGCCCGGAGCCACAAATAAAAATCCCTTTATGGTTTGCCGGATCTTTTGCCATTACATCCAAAGCGCTTTCCGCAAAATCAACATAATCATCGTACAAATCCTGCTCGTGCGCGCCAACGTCAACAAGCGGAAGATGCAATTCTTCGGAAAGAAACCGTTTTAAAATTTCTTTAAGCCGAAACCCGCGATGGTCCGCAGCAAGATAAATCAATTCAGTTTAATCAGTTGCCAAGTTTTGGCCGCTTCGCGGCCACGCAGTTTAGTAAGTTGGCGTGCGCAAACTTATTAAACTGATTAAACTCATCAACTAATTTAACTTACGCATGTATTCTTATACTTTCTATAATACCAAGTCCGGCAAGTAATGTCACCAAGCTTGACCCGCCATAGCTTAAAAACGGCAGAGTCGTTCCGGTAATCGGCAAAATGCCGATATTCATGCCGATATGGATAAAAATTTGAAGAAAAATAATTGCGGAAAAGCCAAGAACGTATAATTTTGCGAAATTATCGGAAGCGTGCATGCCGATGGCGAGCATCCGCCAAAACAAAACGCCGTAGAGCGCCAGCAAAAAGATCGCGCCCGCAAATCCCCATTCTTCCGCAAACGCCGCAAACAAAAAATCAGATTCCGGCTCGGGCAAAAATTGCAGGCGCGTCTGCGTGCCGTAGCCGACTCCTTTGCCGAACATTCTGCCGGAACCTACGGCAATAAGCGATTGAATCGCATTATATCCCGATCCGCGCGGGTCCTGATACGGATTAATGAATGCCGTGATGCGCGCTTTCTGATAGGGCTTCAAAACCGAAAACCACCCAACACCAGCAACAAGGGCGAGAATCAACACCAGATTAATAAAATGTTTTATGCGGATGCCGGAAAAAATCGTAATAAAAATCCAAACGCCAAAAAGAATAATTGCCGCTCCCAAATCCGGCTGAAAAAAAACAAGCGCGATAAGCAATGCGGCGTATGAACCGGAGATAACAAGATGGCGCAATTGATAAATCGCAATGTGCCGGTTTGAAAAATATTTTGCGAGAATCAGCGCCAACGCAAGTTTTGCCGGCTCAATCGGCTGAAACGCAAATCCGCCGATGCGAAACCACCCCACGGCGCCGTTGATGCGCGCCCCGAAAAAAAAGAGCATGAAAAGCAAAAGCGCGCATAATGCGTATGCCAAAAGCAAAAGCGCGCCGTTCGCCCGAAACACGCGATAATCAATCAGCGCAAACAAAAAAAATGCGG
>JAGXAD010000077.1 GCA_018971745.1 Patescibacteria group bacterium | reverse complement strand
TAAAGCCTTGCGTGCGGTGCGGGGCTTTTTTGTTTGACTCAGGCAAAGTTTTGTTTTACCCTTGAAGCAAGTTCTTTGTCTTAAAAAAAAGAGGCGGGATGATGCGGCACAGAGATAGAGGAAAAATTTTTTGCTATCGTTCGGGACCCATTGAGCGCTATCCTGCGGATTCGTTTCAGAAGCACAACATTCTTGATAGTGCGTTTGCGGAACTCGGCATCACTGTTATCGGCGACACCTTTGAACTTTTAGAAAAATACGGCACATCGCAGTCCGAATACGGCGCCGCGTTGAAATTGTGCCGGAACCACGGCTTGTTTTACGAATACGGAAAAAAGGAAATGTTGCTTGTGCCGAGTTTGCGGAATGTCAGGCGCGCGACATTTATGGTGGTGAAACCCTCGCGCAAGGCTTCCGGCGGCACCGTGAGCGAAACGGTGCAGGCGTATCTTCGCGGCGTTCCGATGCTCGTCATTATCGGCGCGCACGGCGAAAATCTTTTCGCGAACGATTCCACCTTTATGATTCGGATGCTGACCGACCGCTGGAGTCTGGTATTTGACACGGAAAAAGAAGTGATTGATTTTGTGCGAAAGCACATTGCGATATTTCGGCAGGGCAGAAGCGCGGTGCGAAAACTTATCTACGGCATCAAGCGCAAAAATCAGTATGTGAATGACCGTTCGCGGCCGTTATTGGATTCTTGTTTTTACGGCACAACTCTGATTTTGCTCGGGAGGCCGTGCGCCGGCAAAAGCGAGCAGGCGCGCATGTTGCAGGACCGCGCGGGCTTTGCGTATTTCGGGTCCGGCCACGAATTACGCCGGCTCGGCACCAAAAATCAGCTTTTGCAAAAAATTCTTGAGAAAGGCGGCCTGGCTCCGCAAATGATGGTTGCATACTTGCTTGCCGATGCGCTTTTGTCGCTTGAATCGTTTGAGGCAATCGTGCTTGACGGTTCTCCCAAAATGCTTGGCGAAGCAGAACTGCTTTTCAAATTTTTGGAGTATATCAGGCGGACTCCGAAAGTGATTGTGCTTGATATTCCGGAAGATGCGGCGCGCAGGCGCATGGCGCTTCGGAGAAATTGCGCAATCTGCGATATGACATTTGCCAATAAAGCAATTGCGGAATCAAATATTTGTCCGCAGTGCGGCAGCGCGGTATCAGCCCGTCCGGAAAATGAAGACGCAGACGCGATTGAACGGATGTTTGCGTGGTATTGCACCGAGGTTGAACCGGCCATAAAATTTTTTGCAACGAAGAGTTTTGTTACGCACATCAACGGCGAGCGCAACAAAGAAGAAGTATTTGCGGATATTCTTTCCGCGCTGGGAAAATAAATGAGTTGAAGCGCAGATGTTCTGCGCTTTTTTTCTTTTGCAAAGTGTGGTATTTTGGCGCTATGGCTACTTATGAACCGGTTATTGGCTTGGAAATTCACGCCGAGCTGAATACGAAAACAAAAATGTTTTGCGGCTCAATGAACGATCCGGATGAGACCCATCCGAATGTTACGATTTGCCCGATTTGTATGGGACATCCGGGCACTCTGCCGGTTATCAATCAGGAAGCCGTGAAAAAAGTTATTCAGGTCGGGCTTGCGTTGCAAGGCGACATTCAGGAATTTGCGCAATTTGACCGCAAAAATTATTTTTATCCTGATTTGCCAAAAGGGTATCAAATTTCTCAATATCAGCATCCGTTTGTCTTCGGCGGCTATTTGGATATTTTGCCGAATCGGAGAATTCGCATTGAACGGGTTCATTTGGAAGAGGATACGGGAAGATTGCAGCACGACAATGAAGGCGCTACATTGGTTGATTTTAACCGCGCGGGCGTGCCTTTGATGGAGCTTGTCACGAAACCGGATTTGCGCACCGGCGAGGAAGTACGATTGTTTGGGGAAAAGTTACAGCAGATTTTGCAGTATGTCGGCGCGTCGCACGCGGACATGGAAAAGGGCGAGATGCGTGTTGAAGTAAACATTTCTTTGCGCGAAGCTGGCTCGGAAAAGTTTGGCACAAAAGTTGAAATAAAAAACATCAACTCGTTTAAGTTTGCGGAAAAGGCGGTGCAGTATGAAATTTTGCGCCAATCAAACATACTTGACGAAGGTGGAACGATAAAACAGGAAACCCGCGGATGGAACGAAAAAAAGAACGAAACCTTTTCCCAGCGATCAAAAGAATCGTCGCACGATTACCGGTATTTTCCGGAACCGGATTTGCCTCCGCTTGAAATTAAAAAAGAGTTTGTTGATGAGTTGCGCTCCGCATTGCCGGAATTGCCCGATGCCAAACGCGTCAGGTTTGTTTCGGAATACGGTTTGGAAGAATCGTTTGTCTTGCATTTGATTCGCGACAAAGCAATGGCTTCATATTTTGAACAAATGGTTTCGGAATTGGGCGAATGGGAAAGCGCCTCGGGCGAGCAATTGGACGAAAAACAAAAAAAAGAAGTAATCAGGCTTGCGGCAAATTATTTTACCTCTGATTTTCAAAAATTGCTGAATGAAACTTCGTCAGCCATCGGTGATACCTTGGTTACGCCTGAAAATTTTGCTGAACTCGTGCTTTTAATTTACCGCGGCGACATTTCTTCGCGCGTCGCGAAGGATGTGCTTGAAGAAATGTTTCGGACAGGCAATGACCCGTCGGTGATTATTCGCGAAAAAGGATTGGAGCAGGTATCGGATGAGGATGCGATTGCATCGGCTATTGCAAAAGTGATTGTTGCTTATCCGGAGCAGGTTCGCGACCTTCAAAACGGCAAAGAAACGATTTTGCAATTTTTGGTCGGGCAGGTGATGAAAGAGATGTCGGGCAAAGCAAATCCGCAAGTGGTCGCAAAATTATTGCGCGAAAAACTTTATTCTTAAAAAATTGGCGACATTCGCTATATTATTATTGGGGTGTGAATAACTCTTTACTTTTTTTTTCTGTTTGGTATGATAAGAGTACAAACGCCCCAGCCAGCCGAAAGGTCCGCTGGGGTTTCGTTTTTGCCCATGAAAACAATACTTTTTATTGACGGAAGAAATTTTTTGGGGAAACTTGAAGATGTATTTGGGGCTGAACAAAAATCTGTTCCGCGGTGGGAGACATATAATTTTCGCGGACTCCTGAACCGCGTTCTTGAAGGCATATCGGTTGACGAAAAAATTTTTTATTTTGCAAAAATCAAGGAACATTCGGACACCAAAGAAAAATCAAAGCAACTGATTTTAGAGCGTCGGCTTCTGAAAACTCATTTAGAAAATCAGGGATTCCGCGTTATTCTTTCCGGCGCCGTGCGGGGAAATTATAAAAAAAGCGAGCGCGGGAAAAATGTGCTGGTTTTTAAGGAGAAAGGCGTGGATGTCAGTATTGCGGTTGATATGGTTGCGGCCGCATGCGATAAAAAAATGAATTTTGCGATTGTCGGGAGTTCCGATTCTGACTTGCAGCCAGCCATCCGCGAATTAAATCAGAGAGCCGTGAAAGTCGCGTATCTCGGTTTTGAAATGATGCCTAATAAGGGTTTGGCCGCGACGACCAAAAGGACGATTTTAATCCGTAATTCAGAAGTTCTTCAAGCACACCAAGGTTTGTTTTAATATTTCGCGGGTATGGTCTAGTGGTATGATGCGACCTTCCCAAGGTTGAGACGCGAGTCCGATTCTCGCTACCCGCACCAGAATTAAACTTTGCGTCCAAATTATGACAAAAATCGTTAAAGCGTTTGGCATTTCAGTAGAAGATTTAATAAAATAAAACTATGAAAAAATTTATCAAAGAAAATTGGATTAAGTTAATTTTAGTAGTGGTCATTGCTATTGTTGCTTATTATTTTGGTCGGTTATCAAACCAACCGAAAATTTTGCCAGAAACTTATATTTTTTCTCAAAAAACTTTTTTTGACAATAAAGATATTGTATCAAATTTTGGGAATCGATTCGAGGAGGTATCTGTCTCGGGAACCTTAACAGGAAATGATATAGAACACAATGTTCATATTGTTGGTATTCTTGGAAACAAAGATAATACAATCGCAATTACTTGCTATAAAGATCGTATGGAATGTTTAGTAAACTCAATTGTTGGCATAAGCAAGACAAGTTGCCAGCTGGGGATGTTAAATACATTGTCGCTCCCTATAATTAAATGGGATGATTATGTTATCACCGCAACAGATGAAAATAAATTTGATACTTTTGATTGTATAAAAACTACAATAAATATTGACCG
>JAGXAD010000076.1 GCA_018971745.1 Patescibacteria group bacterium | reverse complement strand
CCTTTCATTGAACAGTTTGGCATCAGCCACGCTTGGCGCAAGCAAATCATCCGACGGTTTGCAGGCATTGCAATGGTACAAAGAAGGAAAGATAGAACTCATTAAAGAATATTGTTTGAAGGATGTTCAGATTACGAAAGATTTGTACGAGTTCGGAAAGAAAAACGGACATCTTTTGTTCACTTCCAAATTTGACGCAGAACATCGCGCCGTTGCGGTTGATTGGGCGCGCCAAAGCGACGAGGACATCCGCGGGGCGCTTGATGCGGCAATGAAAAACCGTCAGTGCCTTGAAATTGAGTATGTGTCGCGGGAAGCGGGGATTGGAGAGCCGTTTAAGAAAACAAGAAAAATTGACGTATACGCGATCCGGGCAAATGAAATTTCGGCATTCTGCCATTTGCGGAATGATATTCGCATGTTCCGCATCGGAAGAATTTTGAGGGCAAAGCCGGTTGAAGAATTTTTCGCGCCGCCCGCATTTTTGCAGCCGTCTTTGTTTTAGTGATAGGCATCTGTTGCGCCGCAAACGTTTTTTCGCCACTCGGGCTGGCGGTGGGAAAGCATAATGGAGGCGGTGGCGAAAAAGCGTTCGCAACGCGATTAAATCTTTTTAACACATGAGTGAAGCATATTTTTCTTCGTTAGCAAAACATAATTTGTCCGTGAGCGCGGTCATTGATGAGATTGCGGCGTTTGTTTCGTTACAACCGACGAGGCAATACGACATCATTATCGGCGCGGATTCCTCGTCGCACGATCCTACGGAAATTGTAAGCGCGGTAACGATTTGGCGCGTGGGAAACGGCGCGATTCATTTTTGGACAAAACAGGAGCCGAAGCATTTTGCAACGCTTCGCGACCGGATTTACGCCGAGACCATCGCGTCCATTACGCTTGCGCAGGAATTGCGCGGGCGATTGCAGGAGCGGCTGGGCAAGGAAATTTTTTGGAATGACCAGATTCACATTGATGTCGGGGAAAAAGGGCCGACCAAAGAATTCATTGACGCGGTCGTGGGCATGGTGCGCGGGTACGGCTTTGAAGCGGTTATCAAGCCCTACTCGTTCGGCGCCTCAACCGTTGCGGATAAGCATACCTAAGAAAATCAAAATTCAAAATGCAAAAGTCAAAATGTTGGAAAGCAAAAATCGCCCCGGCCGAGGTCGGGGCGATTTTTACATTGATTTTTTACGGCCATGTGTTACCAATACAAAAAGAATTGTTTTTTGAAAAAGGAATGTATCAATGAGACGCGAATGGCATGTTGTGATTTTTGGAGCATTGTTTTGTTTTGGGATTATGGGCAATGCTGCTTCGGCGGATGCAAGGATGTTTTTCAGGCGCGATCCGCGGCCGCGGCTTTTGATTGCGGTGCGCGACGAGTCGTTGGCGTTGCAAAATAAAATCATTGATGATTTTTGTCTGGTGCGGTTTGAGAATAAAAAAATGCTGGGCGAATATCTTCGCAATCCCGAGAAATTTTTTGAAGGGAAATCATGCGCGTTTGTTCCGCGGATGCATCGCATGGTATTGGTACAGCCTGAATTTTTTTATTTTGCGAATGAATCCAATCATTACGCGCTTCTTTCGGCAAGAAATTTTATGGTAATGCTCGGCAAAGCGTTTTATGGACAGTTTCATGTAAAATTAAAAATGACCGATACGGTTCGTGTGAGAAAAGAACAGGATGTTTTGGTTCGGCAAAATAAAACCAAAGCTGACGGGCAAACGCACGATCGGCAATCAGCGCATTTGAGCGGAGCCGCGTTTGACATTTCGCGGCTCGGCCTTACCCGTCAGCAAAACCGGTGGATTGAATTAAAGCTCGAGCTATACATCAAGCAGGAAAAAATTGTTGCGGTTGAGGAAATTTATAATAACGCGTTTCATGTGTTTGTGCGCCCGGATTGGGAAAATAAATAAACCCCCACACTTATATATAAGTGTGGGGGTATTGACATTTTTTATGCATTGATGTATAATGACAATAGAGCAATGTTTCCTTGAAAAAACTCCCTGTTTGTATGGGGCTCCTAATCATTCCCGACCCTCCTCGGCGAAGGGCTCGCATGTTTTCAACATAGTGGCCTTAGGAGCTCCGTACAAGCGGGGAGAAATGACGCTCGGGGACGGAATTTTGAAATCACGCAATATTCCCAGCGGAATGTTGCGCTCGCCGAAATTATTTTGACTTGTCAATGTATTGAAAGAATATTTTATTGACAAGACCATGCTCAAAATAATTTCGAGCGTTTCAAAATCTCACCCCCGAGCTTAAGAGAAAAGAAAGGCAATAACCAATTAAAGGAGAAAGGAAAATGAAAAAGTCGCATAACCCAAAGAAAAAGAAGCTGCAAGATGCGGTCTCGCCTCAACCGTCCCCGGGAATGTTCGTTGGCGGTGAGTTTGTGCTTATGTCGGAAATGCGCGACATGAGCGAGCGCGACCCGCGATCAATCAAGTAGTTCTTTCAGAGCCGCGTTCGGCTAAGACAGCGAACGCGGCTCGAAATCCTTTCATATTTTTTAAGGAAGCGGTTGAACAAATTTTTGAAACATGCGAAAGGAATTATAAAAATCAAAAATTCTTTCTCGATTTGACGGGAAAGAATTTTTGATTTATGGTATCATTTCAATAGAATTACTGCCATGCCAAAAAAATTAAACAAAGAAAAATTTTACGAAGGACTTACCATTGTCTTTCGCTATTTTCAGCCGCATCGCGCCACGGTTTTTTTGCTTATGGCGTTCAGCATTGTTTCTGCCCTTGCCAATACCGCGGTGCCGTATCTTGCCGGAAAGATTATTGATTCCATTGCGGGTTTTCGCACGATGAGTGTGTATGGCAGAGCAGTACCTGCGGTAATTATTTTCATTGGGGTTTGGCTTGTGATTCGTTTGGTTTCCGACATTATTGATTGGCAGCTTCAGGCAAAGCGGTCGTACCTCGGAACATTGCTTGCCAACGAATATCTTATTTCCGCGTACGGCAAACTGTTTGATTTTCCGCTTTCGTTTCACAAGGGAAACAAAATGGGTGAAGTGTTTGACCGGATGGCGCGAGCCGCAAACTGGCTTGAGCAGATTTTTGATTTGATGATTGAGCTTGGGCCGCAGTTTTTGAGCGTGGCGATTGCGCTTGCGGTTGCGTTTGTGATTAAGCCCGCGCTTGCAGGCGTGTTTTTGATTGCCATTGCCGTGTATGTGCTGGTGCTTTTGCGCGTAGCGCCCCAGCTTGCCGATTTATACCGCCAGTGGCATCGCGATTCAAACCGCGCGTACGGCGACGCGTATGATGCGGTGCTGAATGTGCATGCCGTGAAGCAGGCGACCGCGGAGCAATATGAAAAGAAAAAACTGTTCCGCAATTTTTATGTGCGCGCGCTCCGATCATGGGCCAAGAGCAACGACATCTGGAAAATATTGAGTTTTTTCCAGCGCCTGACCGTCACGCTGACCCAATTCGTGATTTTTCTGGCCTCGGCTTATTTTATTCGCGCCGGATCCATGACGCTCGGCGAGCTTGTTATGTTTAACGGATACGGAGCAATGCTCTTTGGGCCGTTTGCGTTTGTCGCGCGCAACTGGCAGGCGATTCAAAACGGATTAATCGCGCTTGAGCGCGGCGAGATTGCGTTAGCCACGGCTCCGGAAACGTACGAGCCGGAGGGTGCCGTGGTGATTGCGGACATTAAACAAGGAATTGAGTTTAAAAATGTTTCGTTTGCGTATCCGAACAACAAAAAGCAGACGCTTTCGCGCTTGAATTTTTTTGTTTCCGCCGGAGAAAGCATTGCCCTGGTCGGCGAATCCGGAGTCGGCAAGACCACGCTGATTGACTTGCTGTCGCATTATTACAAGCCGACGCACGGGCGTGTTTTTATTGACGGTCGCGACATTTCGCGCCTTGATTTGCGCTCTCTGCGCGGCATGATTGGAGTGGTATCGCAGGACATTGTATTGTTTAACGATACGATTGAAAATAACATCCGCTACGGCAGTTTCGGGGCTCCGGATAACGAAGTGCTTCGTGCGGCGCGCATGGCGCACGCGGACGAATTTATCCGGTTGTTTCCGAAACAATACAAGCAATTGGTCGGAGAGCGCGGCATCAAACTTTCCGCGGGCCAGCGCCAGCGCATTGCGATTGCCCGCGCGATTTTGCGCGATCCGAAAATTTTGATTTTGGACGAGCCGACCTCGGCTCTTGACGCAAAATCGGAAAAATACATTCAGGAAT
>JAGXAD010000075.1 GCA_018971745.1 Patescibacteria group bacterium | reverse complement strand
GGGTAGAGCACCTCTTCAATAAGTTTATTGAGGCGGTGCGCTTCGTCAATAAATAAAACATCGCCCGGCATAAGATTCGTAAGAATGGACGCAAGGTCTCCGACTCGCTCAATGGCCGGACCCGAAGTTGCGCGGATGTTGGTCCGCATTTCTTTTGCAATTAAATAGGCAAGCGATGTTTTTCCGAGTCCGGCCGGGCCGTAAAGAAGAATGTGTTCAATCGGCTCTTTGCGCCGGCGCGCCGCTTCAAGAAGAATTTTTAAATTCTCTTTTGCGTTTTCCTGGCCAATGTATTCGTCCCAGCGCTGGGGGCGCAGGGTATAATCCAATGCCTTATCTTCGTTTTTTTCTTTTGGTTCGGTGTTCATAGAATTGCTCGGATTTATGTTTTTATTCGCGTCCCCAGTTTTGGGGGGAAATGGGCTTGACCCCGCACTGAAAAATGGCATTGCGCGTTATGCCGCCCCGATATTACGGCACTTTTTTATTTTGTGTTGAGGTAATTATGAACATCTTTTGTTTTAGAGTGAACGCGTGGCATAACGCCATTTTCTAGTGACGGGGGGTTGACATATTTTTATGCATTTGCTATAATGGATACAAGAAAGAAGGAGGGCTTTCTATGCCCTTTTTTCTATGCAATTTTACGGAACTTTTCAATATAAATAGCCGTTTTAGTATTGCCGCATCAGGCTGTGGGTTATTAAGGTTTTTAAATCTATTTTGGCCTTAATGGGGATTTTCTTTGTTGGGTAGTCTGGTTCCGACTGGATTATTCCATAAAAAAATCCTGACCCCCGCGTTCCCAAACCGGGGAAATAACCCACAGCTTGAGGCGGCAATTTGTATTGGCAAAATGTAAAACTTCATTTTTACTGCACAACAAATAATTTTTTCACTCGGGCTGGCGGTGGGATCAATAATGTAAAAATATAAATGAAGGCGGTGAAAAAATTATTTGTTGTGTAGTCTTTATCCCACCACCCGTTCTACTTCGGTAATGTCCGTGACCCCGCTGATGATTTTTAATATGCCGTCCTGTTTGATGGTGATTTGATTTTGCTTTCGCATAATCTTTTTAATTTCCGCTTCCGACGGAGACGCCATAATTAGGGTTTCCATTTCGTCGTCAATAAGCAGGATTTCAAACAATCCGATTCTTCCTTTGTAGCCCGTGAAGTTACACGCGTTGCATCCGTTCTCTTTGGGACCGTAAAAAATTATTTTTGAAACATCGGGTTTTGTGATGTGTTCCGGAAGCGCTGCAAGTTCTTGTTGTATCGCGGTAAGTTCTTTTGGCGAAGGCGCGGCAACAATTTTGCAGACCGAGCAAAGTTTTCTTACCAGGCGCTGGGCAATCGCCACATTGATTGCCGGCGCGATAATGTTCGGTTTGACGCCGATGTCAATGAGGCGCGGAATGGTGCCGGCCGCGTCATTCGTGTGCAGAGTGGAAAACACCAGATGTCCGGTGAGCGCCGCGTGCATTGCGGTTTCCGCGGTTTCAATGTCCCTGATTTCTCCAACCAAAATAATGTCCGGGTCTTGGCGAAGGATTGAGCGGAGCCCCTCGGGAAACGAATAGCCGCTTGCTTCATCAACCTGGGTTTGTTCAATGCCGGTCAGGTGGTATTCAATCGGGTCTTCCAGCGTGATTATTTTAATGTCTTCGGTGTGGACCTTTTTCAGGAACGCGTAGAGGGTCGTGGTTTTTCCGGATCCGGTAGGGCCGGTGGTGATGATCATGCCGTTTGGTTTCTGGATTTCTTGCGCGATAATTTTTTCCACCCACGGCTGCATGCCCAGTTCTTCAAATTGCAATCCGATGGTTTTTGGGTTCAGGATGCGAAGCACGACATTTTCTCCATAAGGACCCGGAAGCACTGAGGCGCGCACTTCAACGTCAATGCCGTCGGTCTTAATGGTAAATCGTCCGTCCTGTCCCCGTTCGCGGATGTTCAGCTTCATTTCGGAAACAAGCTTGATGCGGGAAAGCAAAAACGCATAGGTCTTGCGGTTAATGAAAGTAAGATCGTTTAGCATTCCGTCCAGGCGGTATCGCACGCGCACTTCTTCGGCTTGCGGTTCAATGTGGATGTCCGAGGCCTCGGTTTTGAGGGCGCCGGCAATCATAATTTCAAGGAGGTCGGTGATCCGTTGGTGAACTACGGTTGCGACAAGGTCTTTAATGTCTTTGAGCGTTGAAACCTGGTTTTTAAATTTTTCAATTTGTTCCGGCGATATGGTGAGCTCTCCGGTGATGCTTTTCAGTTCCGTAACGATTTGTTGATAGATGTCCCAGGCTTTTTCCAAACTTGCGGATGACGCAAGAAACAGCTCGTATTCGTAGCGGTCCGTTTTTAATTTTTCAAGAATCGCAAGCAGAGTTTTGTCCTCGGGATTTTTAACGGCGATCTGAAGCCGTTTTCCGATTTTCTGAAACACCGCCATGTGCGCCGCTCTCGCGTCATCTTCGCTTACCACTTTTAAGGCGTCGGAATTGATCGGGATGGTTGCCAAGTTAATGTGAGAAATGCCGTATTTCTGGGAAAGCAAACCAACCATTTCTTCTTCTTCTTTTTTCCGCATTTCCGAGATTTTTTTCAGTTGTTTGTCTTCTTGAAATTGAATCATGAGCGAGCTGATTATCGGCAATGTGCCAGGTAACTTTTTATTACATTCTCTATTCTATTCTATCGCACTTATTTCTTTTCATCATCCACAGCGCGGTTATTGAACGGCGCTTAAAAATTCAAGCAAGCGGTTTTCCGCTTCAATAAAATTCGGAAACGCATTTTTGAAAATCAAAAGCCCTTGTTTTTTTTCAATTGAATCGCCCAAAGCACTCATAAATTTTTCTTCAAGCGCCGCGTCGCGTGGGTCGATGACGGCGCGCACGTGATTTTTGTGCGGATTTTCAAGCAGGAAAATGCCAAGACGGGAATCCGGAACGTGCTCGGCCATTTTTTTAATTACAAACGCAATGTCGCGTGACGCGGTTTTGGTTTGGGCAAAATCATTTTGTGGAATAAACGACCAGACAATTTGTTTCGCCTCATCATAGCGGGATCGTACCAGCGCCCTGCCCCAGAGTTGCAGAAGGTTGTGCGGAGAGTTTTTTTGCGCCGAAGGCTCTTTTGTTTTATGTTCTTCGTTTTTTTGAGAAAAAAGATTGCGGACGATACGTTCTTTGTCCGCGCCAAGGGCAATTAGCGAAGACGCGATTGAAAGAGTTTGTTCGCGCGGCGCGCCAAGAGAAAAATTTTTTGTTTTTTCAATGATGCCGCACAGAAGCCATGCGGCCGCTTCCGGAGAGACGGCATATCCTAATTTTTCAACGAGAAGATAAACTGATTCGGCAAGAGAAGATTTTTCGTCGCATACGGTTGCGTCGCTGAAAAATTCGTCCGTTGTTTTTTGGGTAACGGCAACAACCGGCTTTTTGGAAAAATTTTCAAGATGTTCGTTAAACGATTCCGGCAATTCGTCCGGCGAGGCGATGTCTATCGCGACAAAAAGGTCAATCGGCAAGTTGCCGGAATAAAATTCAACATCTTCTTTTTTGATGTCGCCCTTTTTCGGGCTGACAATAACGGAAAAAATGCCGTCTTCTTTTTCGTATCGGACTTCTTGAATCGGATGCTCGCTCGTGTTGATTGAAATAATCAGGTCTTGGGGCGATTCGGTTTTGCGCGCGGGCTCAATTGCCGGCTTTTTCTCCGTCGCAGGGGCAAGAAATTGATAGGTAGGAGGAATTGGTTTTGAAAAAAATAAAGTTGTTTCGCGTCCGGATTCGCGCAGAATGTTTAATAAACCGTACGCCGAACCCAAACTGTCCGCGTCAATAACATCCGGCAGAACAATGCCGATTCTCTTTGCTTTTTTAATTAATTCCGCGGCTTCAGTAACCATGCTTTTACTCGTAGCGCATTCGTTGTCGGCGGGTCAACGAAAACTGTGCATAAATGAAGTGAAAGGTTACGCGTCAAAATCATTTGACAAAATATAGAAATTATGATAGCATTATGATAAGAAATAGGTTTTTGACATTTTTAAAAAACAGCCCAAAAAACAATGCTTTTTAAGCTTTAAGGAGGAAAAAATGTTTCCATTGCCATGGGTAACATGGAACGGTATTGTTATTTTCTTTTTACTTTCGGTTGCTGCGGGGTACATTAATGACGCAATTACGGCGTTTGGCGCCATGATCGCAGAAAGAAGGGAGGAAAAGAGATGAAACGGGTGCTGTGGTTTGTTGCGCCGGTTGTGGTGTTGGCGATGGCGGGTTGCGCCATTGCTCCTGT
>JAGXAD010000074.1 GCA_018971745.1 Patescibacteria group bacterium | reverse complement strand
ATTTTCGGAGCTTACTCATTATTCCTCACCCAAAGAATCCTTGCGAATTGCAATAATGTCAACCGGGGTCGTTTTCTGAACGCCCTCGGAAAAAATCGCGCACTCAACAATGGTTTTTCTGCCCTCTATTTCTTTCACGCGCGCGCGAAGCGTGAGCGGCAGCGCAACGGGTACGGGCTTAAGAAATCGCCCCTGCCCCCAACCGCCCGTCACATACCAGATTTTCGGATGTGTTCCAATCTCTCTTCTTTCGCGCCGATACGCATCCGCAAGCGCGGTGCATACCGAATGTCCGTCAATCAAGGTCAGCATAATGCCGCCGTTCAGCATAAAGCGCGCCTTGCCGGACCCGGCGCAATGCCACCACTCCGGCCGCCATTCGCATACCGCCACTTCGGGATTTTCTTCATCCCAAAAACTTCTGATTTGAAGTCCGCGATGATTCCGCGTTCCGCAACACCAACAATAATTTCCCTTCAAATAATCCTGAAACGCCATGCCGCGCATACATACATCCTTTGTCAAAGAAAAAACGATTCGTTCTGAATCGTTTTTTATGTTACTCCTGCCGCACGATTTTGTCCAGTATGCTTTGCAGTTCCTCGTCTGAATAAAATTCAACGATGATTTTTCCTTTTTCTCCCTGCTTCTGCAACGATACTCTCGTGCCAAGCGTCTGCTCAAGCTGTCTTTGCCAATGCCGCTCGTCGTGATCCAAAAGCGCCACATCTTTTCTTTGCGGCACGCGACGGTGCCCCAGAATCGCGCGCGCGGCAAATTCCGCTTCACGCACGTTTAAATGACCCTCGCGGATTTCTTGAATCAGTTCTTTTTGTTTTTCCGGCTGGTCCGAAAGCATAAGCGAAGCACGGCCGTGACCTTCGGATATTTCGCCCGACCGAATAATTTCCTGAATTTGCTCGGGAAGCGTTAAGAGCCGCAGAGTATTGGTTACAAATTCACGCGACTTGCCGATGCGCTCAGCAACTTCTTTTTGCGTCAGATAAAAATCGTCAATCAGTTGCTTGAAGGCTGAAGCGCGGTCAATCGCGTTCAAATCCTCGCGCTGTACATTCTCAATAAGGGCGAGTTCCAATTTAATCCTGTCCGAATGGTCATCCTTGCGGATGATGACCGGCACTTCGCGAAGCCCGGCTAATTTTGCGGCACGCCATCTTCGCTCACCCGCAATCAGCTGGTATTTTACGGAAATGCCGCGCGAAGATTCGATTTCAATTTTATACACCAGAAGCGGCTGCAAAATTCCGTATTCGCGGATTGAATGCGCCAAACTTTCAAGCGCACCTTCGTCAAACTCGCGGCGCGGCTGAAACGGATTGGGCTCAATTTTTTCAATCTCAATCCAAAAAATACTGTTCTCGTCTTTCCTGACAGGCTCAACTTTTTTTTCATGAATCACAATGGCTTTTCGCACGATTGGCGCCGGCTCTTCAACAACGCGCGCCGCCGGTGAGGCGCCCGAACGATGGTCACCCAAAATATGCACCGGCTCTGTGAGCGTATCCTGAAAAATCAAAATGTCCCGCGTTTCCACGGATTCGTCCGACACATTATTTTTTTCGGGAATCAAGGACGAAAGCCCTTTGCCGAGAGAGTAAGACATAATTTTTAAACTTTCTGCGAAATTTTCTCAAGCGCCAACATTTCTTTTGCCAGGCGCTGATACGCTTTTGCCCCGTGAGAATACGGGTCGTAATGCAAAATGCTTTTGCCGAAACTTGGAGCTTCGGCAAGTTTGACATTGCGCGGAATCACCGCGTCAAACACATATCCGGGAAACTTGCGCCTGATTTCTTTTGCAACCGCGCGGTTCAGGCGCGAAGTCCGGTCATACATCGTAAGCAGGGCTCCCATCACCTCAATTTTCGTTTTCAGATTTTTGTTGACGAGCGTAATGGTTTTGAGCAAATCTGCCAACCCTTCCAAAGCGTAGTACTCGCACTGCACCGGAATAATTACTTTATGGCTTGCCGTAAGCGCATTTATGGTAAGCAACCCCAGCGACGGCGGAGAGTCAATCACCATATAATCATACTCCCGCTGAATCTTTTTTAAAACTTCGCGAAGCACAAATTCGCGGTTTTGCATCGGCACAAGCTCAACTGTGGCACCCGCAAGGTCAGTAGCGGAAGGCAAAACATCCATACCCAAAATTTTGGTTTTTTTGACAATCAGGCGCGGGTCAATATCCTTCACCAAAGCGTCATACATCGTGTACTTGAATGCCTGCTTGTTCATGCCAAGGCCGGATGTTGCGTTTGCCTGCGGGTCAATATCAACCAGTAAAACTCGTTTTCCGAACGCTGCCAAATACGCGCCCGAATTCATCGCACAGGTGCTTTTCCCGACTCCTCCTTTTTGATTGCAAAATGTAATAATGCGGGGCATAAAGATAAAATCTAGAATTTAAAATATAGAATTTTATAATACGGTGAATAACAAAAAACCATTTGTTTATTCATAATTTTGTTGAAAGAAACAACCTTAATGTACTTTTAAATCCGCCGGTATAATTTTGAGGATTAATTTTCATGTCTTCGTAAATTTTTTTCGGATTTGCCCAATATACACTCTTAACCTCGTCTTTTTTAAGTTTTACGGGGTTGGCTTTACAAACATAAACTCTGAATATGTGTCTGCTATTAAACATTTTATTTTTGTCTTGGGCACATGATGAGCCGATGTTTTGAAGTTCAACATCAACAACGCCAAGTTCTTCTTCTAACTCTCTTTTTGCCGCTTCAAAATAATTTTCACCGACATCAACATGTCCCGCAGACGAATGATCAAAATGTCCGTCTTTGGCCCGTTCATTTACTAAAATATCTCCTTTGTCATTTACAAGATAAATCACCGCCACGCGATGAAGCAATCCCTCTTGATGTGCTTTTTCGCGAGTTATCTCGCCAAGCACATTATCGTTTTCATCAACCCAAATAACATTACTCATAATTTTTTTCCAATAATTTATCGCGTCTGAAATTCCGAAGATGCTTGACATTGCCCGGGGGGAGAGTCGAACTCCCATGCCTTTCGGCACACGATTTTGAGTCGTGCGTGTCTGCCATTCCACCACCCGGGCAAAATTTATGCGAAATTTATTTGCCGTTCTCGCCCAATTCCCGTTTAATCCTAAACAAAAAAACGCCTTTTGACAACTTGATTATTTTTTTCTCTTTGGTATACTATTTCTGCTGTTCGCTGACAATTACAAAACAAGGAGGGTTTGCATGGTTCCCGATACTGTAAGTTTGACTGCGCAAATCAACGCTCTTTTTGAAACCCCTGAACTCAAAAACAGATTGCAAGACGTACAAAAAGCACTTTCACATTTTGCCCATCACCACACCAAAGACGAATTTGAACGGTTCATAAAACCCTGGGGCAACTTCAACGCACGAATGGTTACGCCCATTCTCAATGGCGCGTGCGGATGTTTCCACATATCGGAAGAGGATATGCAGGAATTCTTCAATATTCTTGCAAATCAAATTGCCCGATAACAATAAAACAAGACGGCTCGCAAGAGCCGTATTTTCTTAAATAAATAGGTGTTAATTTTTCAAACCCGCCAGCGCTTTTTTGAACAAGACAAGCTTATTCAATTTCTCCCACGGCACACTGACATCCGTTCTTCCGAAATGGCCGTAAGAAGCGGCTTGTTTGTATAACGGCCTTCGCAACTGCAATTCCTGAATAATCACGCCAGGCCGGAAATCAAAAATTTTCAAAACCGCTTTCCTAATTTTGCCGTCGGAAATTTTTCCGGTTCCGAAAGTATTAATGTTCACGGCCAACGGCTCGGCTACGCCGATGGCGTAAGCAACTTTCACTTCTGCTTTTTTTGCGATGCCGGACGCCACAATATGCTTGGCAACCCACCGGCATGCGTAAGCACCCGAACGGTCAACCTTGGTCGGATCTTTCCCGGAAAACGCGCCTCCGCCGTGCGGAGCCAAACCGCCGTAAGTGTCCACGATAATTTTTCTTCCGGTGAGTCCGGTATCGCCTTTGGGTCCGCCAATGACAAACCTACCGGTCGGATTTACAAAAAATTTCGTATTGCGGTCAATCAATCGCACGGGAATAACTTTTTTAATCACTTCGCGGATAATGTCCCGTTTTATTTTTTCGGAAGAAATTGCATCGGCGTGTTGCGCCGAGACCAGCACCGCCTCAATCCGTTTTGGCTTTTCTCCTTCGTATTCAACCGTAACCTGCGCTTTGCCGTCCGGGCGCAGATACGGCAAAATCTTCTTTTTGCGGACTTGGGCAAGGCGACGCGTCAGGCCATGCGCGAGCACCAT
>JAGXAD010000073.1 GCA_018971745.1 Patescibacteria group bacterium | reverse complement strand
TCGTACGCTTCAAGAATGCGGCCGACCAAAACATGATTCTTTCCGACGACTACATTTCCAAATGCCGCCCCGTCATCCGTTCCTTTGTCAATAATGATTATTTCCTCGCGGATATCGCGGAACAATCCGGCAATGTGCGCCGGAATAACGGCGCGCCCAAGTTCGGTTTTCAACCCAAGCGCTTCGCGAAGCGACACATTTTCTTTTTCAATTTCCTGAACCGAAGCAAGCTTTTCCAAATCAACGCGTTCTTTGTCGCGAAGAGCATGATTTTCCTCGGTAATTTCCTGATAATGCAGTACGCCTTCGCGCACATCGCTTACTTTTGCGGCAAAAGAAAAAATCGGCTTGCCAACTATAGCAACAAAACTAAAAAACTTGCTTTTTACGGCAAGTATCGCGCCGTTTTTCCCCGCAAATGAGAAAAAAAACGCCGTACCCAAAACAATAATCAGACCGACAACAATTTTTTTTTGAGAAACCATAAATCTTAAATCACGATATCGGCGCTTTCTGGCGATCGTGATCAACCAACACCTCCGTTAATTTATCAATGTCTTCAAGAATAATGCCGGTCCCCCGCACTACGGCGGTCAACGGATCCTCGTCAACATGCACCGGAATTCTCGTTTCCTCGCCGACCAAACGATCAAGCCCGCGCAACAAACTTCCTCCGCCCACCAAATAAATTCCGCGGTGCATAATGTCGGCAACCAGTTCCGGCGGCGTCTCCTCAATCGTCGCTTTAATGTTGTCAACGAGCGCCTTAATGGAATGGCGCATGGCGCGGCGAATTTCCGAATCATCAACCAAAATTTCTCTTGGCAATCCCGTAATCAAATCTCTGCCGCGCATCACCGCCTCCATCGGCTCATCCATTTCGTAGGCGGAACCAATGGCAATTTTAATATCCTCGGCCGTGCGCTCCCCAAGCAGAAGTTTATACTCGTCCCGCGCATAACGAATAATGTCTTCGTTGAGTTTGTCGCCTGCTATGCGCAAATTTTTTGCCTGCACGATGCCGCCAAGCGAAATCATGGCAATGTCGGACGTGCCGCCGCCGATGTCAACTACCATGGATCCGAGCGCCTCCTGCACCGGCAAGCGAATGCCAATTGCCGCTGCCATTGGCTCTTCAACCAGATAGACCTCGCGCGCTCCGGCGTTTTTTGCCGCGTCTTCAACGGCTTTACGCTCAACTTCGGTAATTTGCGACGGAATGCCGATAACCACGCGCGGGCGCGGAAAAAGAGAAAACGATTCTTTATGCACTTTCTGGATAAAATAACGGAGCATCTCCTCGGTAATTTCAAAATCGGAAATCACGCCCTCAACCAAAGGGCGCGTCGCGCGGATGTGCGCCGGAGTTCTGCCGACCATTTTTTTCGCTTCATTGCCGATGGCAACCACCTGCCCGGTTTTGACGTTTACGGCAACCACGGACGGCTCGTTAATCACAATGCCCCTGCCGCGGACATACACAAGCGTATTGGCCGTCCCAAGGTCAATGCCGATGTCTTTTGAAAATATACCGAGTAATTTATTTAACATTTGAATTTGACCGATTCTGTTTCTAAAAAATTTTCAGCGCGCTTCTCCTATGAAGCGCTTTTTTATGTAACAATGAAGCGGTTGCGTTGCTGACACTTTTGAGACAATGGCGAGGCAAAATTTGCTTGGTTACGCCGAAAGCGGAAAATTTTGCCGAGCCTTAGCGAGTTTCGCCGCTGGAGTGAAACGAGCGTGTCTCAAAAGTGTCAACAACGCAACGTAATTTCTAACGACTATTTTTTATTTTGCTAAAAAATTTTTTAGCTGCGACAATTTGACAAGCTGCGCCTGCTGCTTATCGCGCCGTTTCACTTCCGCGCTTGATTTTTCAAGGGTTTTTTCCGACACCACGACCCGCCACGGAATGCCGAGCAAATCGGCATCGGCAAATTTTTCGCCTGCTGATTTTTCTTCGCGGTCATCATACAACGGCTCAATGCCCTTGGCAAGCAGTTCCTGATGCAATTTTTCTGCGACTTCCTTTACCTTTTTTACTTTTTCTTTACCCAAAAGTTCAATAATATGGACGCGATACGGCGCAACCGCATCAGGCCACATCATTCCCCGCTCGTCGCGGTGCGTTTCAACAATCGTTCCCATTAAACGGCCGGGACCGATGCCGTAGCTTCCCATCACCACCGGATATTTTTTGCCTTTTTCATCCGCGTAGAGCAATCCGAACGGTTCGGAAAATTTAACGCCGAGCTTAAAAATGTTGCCGACCTCAATGCTCCTTCCCTGCTCAATCTTTCCCTTGCACTTCGGGCATAAATGCCCCACTCCGATTTTTGCGATTTCTTTGTTTTGCGCGTAACCGCATTTTTTGCAATAAAAGAGCCAATCCTCGCCTGCGTCAGACAACACTTGAAATTCATGGCTGTAACTTTTAGTAAATGTTCCGCCGGACGCTTCGGTCACATAGACGGACAGATCGCATCGCCTGAAAATATTAAGATACGCATCGCGCGCTTTATCGTAAAACCGCTCCAAATCCTTTTCATCGGTATGAAAACTGTACAAATCCTTCATCAAAAATTCCCTGCCGCGAATCAATCCGGATTTTGCGCGCGGCTCATCCCGGAATTTTGTCTGGATCTGATACAAAAACAATGGAAGGTCTTTGTGTGAAGATATAAATCTTGTTGCAATTTCGGTAATCGCTTCTTCGTGCGTCCAGGCAAGGCCGAGTGAATGCCCGGAATTATCCTTGAACTGATACATCACTTCATTTCCGGTTTCCCACCGCCCGGTTTTCTGCCAGCGCTCTTTTGGCTGAAACGCCGATAAAAAAAGTTCCTGCCCGCCGATGGCGTTCATTTCTTCCCGAATAATCTCGTTAATTTTATCAAGCACTTTCAAACCAAGCGGCAAATAATCGTACACGCCCGCCATAGTTTTATAGATAAAACCTGCGCGCTCCAAGAGCCGCGCGTTTGCAGAAATTTCGTCTTTCGGGTCTTCCCGCAATGTTTTGCCGAATAATTTTGATTGACGCATAGAAATATTCTACCATATTGTAAACAAAAAAACAAAAACGGCATTATGCGGCCGTTTTTAAAAATGATAAATTTTTATCGTGCTATTCGCTGCGCAATGCTTTGCATTTTTCAATAAGCAGCGGAAGAATTGCGTGCGCATCCGCAACAATCCCGAAATGCGCGACTTTGAATATCGGCGCGTCCGCATCGCGGTTAATTGCAACGATTGTTTTGGCACCCGACATTCCCGCGACATGCTGGGTCGCGCCGGAAATGCCGAACGCAAAATACAAATCCGGAGAAATTGTTTTTCCGGTCTGGCCAACCTGCAAGGCGTGCGAGCACCATCCGGCATCCGTTGCGGCTCTGGATGCTCCGACTGCGCCCCCGAGCGCCGCCGCAAGTTCCGCAAGTTTTTGAAATCCTTCTGGTCCGTTCATGCCGCGCCCGCCTGAAACAACAATTGCCGCGTCTTCCAGTTTGACTCCTGAAACTTCCTCGTTGGTTTTTCCAACCATGCGCAGCCGTGCCGCGTCCGCGTCAGTAACCGAATCAATCGTAACCTCAATTTCACGAGCCCGCATCTGGCATTCGTTTGCCTCATGAAACGCATGCGGTTTTACGGTCAAAACAATCGGAAACTTTTTTATCGCCAAAGACGCGATTGCTTTTCCGCCGTACGCCGGACGGAGCAGAAAAAGCGCGTCAGAGGATTCCAAGCCGCGCATGCCAATAACATTCGTTACGATGCCCGCATGCATGCGATATGCCATTCGCGGAGCAAGCTCTTTTCCCGCATCATCGGAAAAAAATATCACGAAACGCGACTCAGCCGTTTTTATAATTTCTTCTAATGCGCGGAAGTGCGCTTCCGGGTGGCATTCATTCGCAAAAGAAGCAACGCGATATATCGTTTCAACGCCATATCGGGAAAATACCGCGCCGGAACATTCGCCGATCAATCCGACGGATAACGGCTCACGAAACTTTTCGGCAAACATTTGCCCGGCGCCTAACGCTTCAACCGTTGTTTTTGACGGAATCCCATTTACCGCATTTGCAATAACAAGCGCCCCTTTCATATTGCCCCCCGTTCCTGAAGCCGTGCCACAAGCAATGACGCCTGCTCTTCCGCGTCGCCTTGCAAAAATTCGCAATGCGAATCCGTTTGCGGAACAAACAATTCTCCGATTTCAGTAAAATCCGAGCTTACGTCATCCGCTGAAAGTCCGAGGTCCGCAAGCGACCAAACCGGAATCCGTTTTTTTGCCGCGGCCATAGTGTCTTTCAATTTTGCGTAGCGCGAAGCATTTTTCTCGTGGCTGACAATG